>PWYO01000313.1 GCA_003567835.1 Actinomycetota bacterium
TATTATCACCGATAATTTTAATGGCATTTTTATTGGCGCCCACAGTGCCGTCAGAGCCAAAGCCCCAGAACTTGCACATGATGGTGCCTTCAGGTTCGGTGACAATATGCTCTTTTAAGGGGAGAGAGGTATGGGTGACATCATCATGGATGCCGATGGTAAACCCGTCTTTGGGCTGGTCCTGCTTGAGGTTCTCATAAACTGCCTTGATCTGGGAAGGGGTGGTATCCTTGGAGCCCAGTCCATACCTTCCGCCTACAATGACCGGCCTTTTTTCCTTATTATAGAAAAGGGTTTTTAGGTCTTCATAAAGAGGCTCACCAAGAGAACCCGGTTCTTTGGTCCTGTCCAGCGCGGCGATCTTTTCCACCGATGGGGGGAGCGCTTCCAAAAAGTGCTTGGCAGAGAAAGGCCGGTAAAGGTGTACCTTGACAACCCCCACGCTTTCTCCGTTTTTGTTTAGGTAATCAACGGTTTCCTCAATGGTTTCAGTAACAGAGCCCATAGCGATGATCACATATTTGGCTTTTGGGTCACCATGATAATTAAACAATTGGTATTCCCTGCCGGTTAAAACACTTACCTGCCGCATATAATCAGCCACAATATCCGGGAGTTCCTGATAGAAGCGGGTGCAGGCTTCCCTTGATTGGAAAAAGATGTCCGGGTTTTGGGCAGTACCCCGGGTTACCGGATGCATGGGATTCAGCGCCCTGTCTCTAAAATCTTTTACTGCCTGCATGTCCACCATATCTTTGAGGTCTTCATAGTCCCAAATATCTATTTTCTGGACTTCATGGGAAGTCCTAAATCCGTCAAAGAAATGAAGGAAAGGAATTCTTGATTTGATGGCGGCAAGGTGGGCCACCGCACCTAAATCCATGACTTCCTGTACTCCGCCGGAGGCCAGCAGAGCAAAACCGGTTTGCCTGGTGGCCATGACATCAGAGTGGTCGCCAAAGATGGAAAGGGCATGGGTAGCCAATGTCCTTGCGCTTACATGGAACACACCGGGCAGAAGTTCCCCTGAAATTTTATACATATTGGGAATCATCAGCAGCAGGCCCTGGGAAGCGGTATAGGTAGAAGTCAGTGCCCCTGCCTGCAGGGAGCCGTGCACAGAACCGGACGCACCCCCTTCTGACTGAAGCTCGACCACACTTACTTCCTGGTCAAAAATATTTTTTTGGCCGTAGGCTGCCCACTCATCAATATTTTCTGCCATTGGTGAGGATGGAGTAATGGGGTAGATTGCAGCGACATCGGTAAATGCATAGCCAACATGTGCTGCTGCGGTATTTCCATCCATGGTTTTCATTTTTTTCATCGTCCTTCTACTCCTTTTGCATAAATATTATCTTGTGTAATCTTTAATGATAGGTTCTTTGTTTAACAGAATGTCTACATATTGCGCCCTCTGGTAGACAAACGGGCTGGATACATGTTTTGCCGAAAGCTTACCCCTGAAATCATCCAGGGTCTTGTATCCTTTGGCATCCATCCACTGCTCCAACTGCTGAAGCATTTTGCTGATATGGCCAATTTTGTTTCGGTAAAGGGTGCTTACGCATTGTACAGCATTGGCACCAGCCAGGAGCATCTTGGCTACATCGTGACCGTCAAAGATGCCTGTACTGCTGCAGATATCTGCCTGAATCTGTCCAAAAGCAAGGCCGGTAAACCTTAAAGGCAGCCGGTAGTCCGCTTTACTGCTCAAAAAGAAAGGACTGGAATGCGCTTGGCTGTTTACATTGATGTCCGGCTGGAAAAGACGGTTGAAAAGCACAAAAGCATCTACATCCAGGCCGTCCATGACTTTAATAACGTGCAAGGGATTGGTGTAAAAAAAGCTGAGCTTTACGCTTACAGGAATGGAAAGTTCCTGCTTGACCTGTTTGACAATTTCAAAATGTTCTTCTTTGATGGAAGTACCTTCTTTTTGGATGTCATGGGGTACTGAATAGAGGTTTAGTTCTATGCCTGCAACCCCGGTCTGTTCAATTTTTTTCGCATAATGCACCCACACATCCTGGTTGATGCAGTTTAGGCTGGCAATCAAGGGGATGGATATCGCATCCCTGATCTTTTCCAATTCAAATAGGTATTCTTTGGGCCCGGCATGATGGATGTTTGGGAAAACATCGATCATCTCCGCATGTCTTTCGTCATATTCTTCAGCTTCATCGATAAGCTGGAGCTCTTCCAGTTCAATCTGTTCTTCAAAAAGTGAACGGTACACAACTGCGCCTGCGCCTGCTTCCTCCATCCTTTTGATATTGTCTATGTTTGACATCAGCTTATTGGCCCCTACGATAATGGGGTTGTCAAGCTCAATGCCCATATAGCTGGTATGTAATTCTGCCAAAACAAACCTCCTCATATTAAAACAATCAACCTTATTTTAGCACCATTGAGCGATACATAGCAGTAGATTATTATTAGTCAATGGCCAAAGGCAAATTATTTGATTTTACCATACTTTCCGCTTCACGATAAGGTCAAATCCGCAAGACAGTATTGGGA
>PWYO01000294.1 GCA_003567835.1 Actinomycetota bacterium
ATGAAATAAAGAAACTGCAGTCAGAATTCGGACCTGTAGCCATGGTAGGGGATGGCATCAATGACGCCCCGGCCTTAAAGCAGGCCAATATAGGCATAGCCATTGGGGCAGGCACCGATGTGGCCATAGAAGCTGCGGATATTACCCTGGTAAGCGGAGAACTAAGCGCCATCATATCGGCCATTAAACTTTCCCAGGCAACATTCAGCAAAATCAGGCAGAATTATTTTTGGGCCTGGTTTTATAATGCCATTGCCATTCCTGCTGCCTTTCTGGGATTAATCCACCCGGTGATCGGGGCCGCGGCTATGGCCACTAGCTCTCTGAGCGTGGTGCTCAATTCGACCCGGATAAGGCGGGCAAAGATTTCCCCTGATTATATACAGGGAACAAAAAGATAATCATGGTTTTTCCATGGACTCCATGAACATAAAAGAGGGGTTTTCAATATGCTTGAAGAACAAATTCAGGAGGATGCAATCCAGCGGCTGAAAAGAATTGAAGGTCAGGTCAGGGGTCTTCAGCGCATGGTGGAGCAAAAACAATATTGTGTGGACATACTGCTTCAGCTGTCTGCTGTCTGGGGGGGCTTAAAAAAAGTGGGCCATTCTATTTTGGGTAATCATATCAAAACTTGTGTTGCAGACGCTTTGACATCAGCCTCTGAACAAAAAAAGAATCAAAAAATTGATGAGCTGTTAGAAGTATTCGACAGGTTTATGGATTACAAATAGGCAGTTTGGGCCAATGGAGCAAAAACCTGCACACAAATACCAGTTATGGGCAGCTCATAAGGTCAGGTCCATCAAAAGTCTGTCCACGCCCGGGCCGTATAGATCCTTTTTTAGACCTTTTTGTACAAAACCCATTTTTTTGTAAAGATTGATGGCTGCCTTGTTCTCAGGGGCAACCGTGAGCGCCACGGTGCTGACACGGTCTTTTTTTAGCATCTTTATGACGGCCAGAAGAAGCTTGGTCCCCAGGCCTTGTCTGCGCATGGTTTTGCAGAGATGGAAGGAGTAAATAAATGCTTTGCCTGGGTTGTGCCAGCTCTTTATGGCCAGGCATACGCCCAGCAGTTTTCCGGAGTCGCTTTTGGCGATGACCACTTTCCCATATTCAATGAAGACCGGTATAAGCCATTGGTTTGCTGCGGCCTGTTTACCGAAATTTTCTATTTCTAAATCTTTTATGCTTTGAACAAGTTTCTGATTAAAATTTTGTACAACCTCTACAATCATGCCGTTTCACTGCCTGTAATCGTCCATTCACGTATTTGCTACATTATAACACATACTTTACAGGTGAAAGTAAGGCCGCTTTTTTAACAGGTCTTAGCATGCTGGCTAGAGCGGCCTTTGTGTCATCATCACCAGGATAAGTCGGTTTAGACCTTAGGGATGATGTGTATTTTTTGGCTGTTTAAGATCTGCCCATTTGGCAAAGCCAATAGATTTAATCCAAAAAATAGTATAGAATTTGAAAAAAAGGGGAAAACGCATGGCCATTCAATTGAACCTTAGCCCAAAGGACAAACAAGCAATAAACCACCGGTATACCAGCCGGGGGCATATAGGATGCCAGGTGTGCGGGGCGACTTTTGGCAATATCAAGGATATTGCCTATCATTTTATGGAACCCAGCCTGGATGTGAAATCTAAGGACCAGCAGAATATTGTACCGGTGTGCAAAAAACACAAATCTGCCCTAAAAGACCTTTCCGTGCATGAATACAGGTCTTTGGCCCAAATGGAGGATTTCTTTTCCAAAAAAAGAGTGCGAAAGCTCAATGATGTCCTTGCATTAAAGCTGGGAAGCCAGAATTACCAGAAGCCGGTGAAGGCAGATTTTGACCAAAATCAGAGGATCATCCGCATTGTATTAAACCAAAAGCAGCTCAACCTTCCAGTTTCAGAATGTCCTTCTACAGGGTACCATTATTTCTATATTGTCATTCCAGCCAACTATATCCACAATGATTCTACCCTACAGCCCAGGCCCCTGGAAATGAAGAGGATGTGGGCCCTGTACAGGCACCTTTTGCTTCACAGCCAGCTAACCCCCTCTATATGCAGACTGGTTGAGGACAGGATTATGCTTTTTGACGGCCAACACAAAACTGCGGCCCAGATTTGGGCCCAAAGAAATGATATAGAGTGCAAGGTTTATATCGATCCCCGGGTGGAGGTTTTAAAAGAGACCAACCTGGTAGCCCATGATGCATTACGGCAGATGCCTTTTTTCAGCTCGGTCCTGATCAATAAATGGGCTGATTTGTTCAGCGATCAGTGGGAAGCGTATATGCATGAAAAGGGCCCGAAATCTGAGGCGGGATTTTTATCTTTTCTGGGCAAAAAGGGGCGAAAAAGGGCAGAAGCTTTAAATATGCTTGTGAGCAATATTTATGACAGCATTTTAGAAGATGACCAAAACCAATTCTTACAATACATTGCTGAGTATAATCAGGGTCAAGATATCATCACCCTGGGAAAATTAAAGCAAAACATATTGAAAA
>PWYO01000267.1 GCA_003567835.1 Actinomycetota bacterium
CAGGCATTCGTTTCCTGCCCATAATCTTGATTTCCCTGTATAAAAGCATAAAGCTTACCCCAAAAGAAAGAATGTCGGCTGTGGGCCAGCTGAGCCATACGCCGAAAAGCCCCATATAGAAAGGCAAGATAACAACTGCAGGAACAAAAAACAATACCTGGTGGGTCAGGGTAATCAGCAAAGCAGGCCGGGCTTTTCCGATGGCCTGGAAAAAGGCACTGCCCAGGATTGGAAAACTCCATAAAGGCGAAAGAATGGCTATTATTCTTAGGGGCATCACCCCCCTGCTTATGATCTCAGCATCTTCGGTAAAAAACCCGAGCAGGAAATCCGGAAAGATAACCATGGCTACCAAGCCGGTGGAAGCAATGATAACCGTCCACAAAAGCGCATCTTTTAAAACCATTTTTACCCTTGCATATAGAGCTGCCCCATAATTAAAACCCACAATAGGCGAAAAACCCTGGGCGATGCCCACGATGGGCATAAAAATCAGATCCACGATCCTGATTCCGATCCCGCTTATGACAATATAGGTATCGCCTCCATACACCTGCACCATTTTTATAAACAGCATAAACATCATACTCCCCACCACTTCCATTAAAAAGGATGGTGTGCCTATGGCAAGCACTTCTTTGCAGATTTTTCTGTTTAATTGCAAAATATTCGCGCCCAGGTGGAAAATGCTCTGCCTGGAAAGAAAAAAACCATAAATAAAAATACAGCTGGCTATTTGGCTAATCACCGTGGCTGCCGCTGCACCTCTGACCCCCAGGCCCAAAACAAAAATAAATAGGGGGTCCAGGGCAATATTCAAGCCGGCACCGATAAGCATGGCATACATGGAGGCCCGGGGCTTGCCTTCTGCTCGAATTAGATAATTCCCATTAATGGAAAGGGTAAAAAATAGGAAGCCAATAAGGATAATCTCAATATAGTTTTGGGCATAGGGCAGCACTTCAGCAGAAGCGCCAAGAAAGACCAGGATTCTTTCCCTGAACACATAGAGAACTGCAATCAAGGGAATGATGAACATGAGATTGAGCACTATGCTGCTTGCTGCTGCGGCCTTGGCCTTCTGCCTGTCTCCGTTTCCCAGGGCCCTTGACACCACAGAAGCAGCCCCTACTCCGGTAAATAACCCCATGGCAATCATAAACACCATCAGAGGCAGCACAATGGTAAGACCAGCTATGGCTTGCGGCCCAATCCACCGGCCTACAAAAAGCGTGTCAACAAAATTATATAGGGCTACCACCACCATTCCTGTAATGGAAGGCAGCGAAAACTGAAATAGAAGCTTTCTTAGGTTTCCATTCAGGATTTGGTTTTTCTGTTTTTCCCTCTGAGATAAAAATTGCATGCTTGTTCAGCATAGATTTTATCCAAATCTAGACCATTCGGATACACTATTTTTGAAAAATTTTTGTAGTTTTGCACCCCTAGCGCAGGCATGGGCAGAAGATTTGACCAAAAAAGCAAAAAACACAGCTGACTTATTCTGTTAGGGCTTCCCCAAATAGACCATTATCCTTTTTTCCTTCTGGTTCTCCACAAAAGAAGGAAGAGCAAAACAGCCAGAAAGGCACAAAAAATAACCAGGGAGTAAACATAGAGCATAGGGTTTTCGGTTTCATAACCGCTCACCGCCAGGCCCAGTATAAACATAAGTGGAATCCCCAGTGGCAGGGCCACCGCGCTTCCTATAACCAAGTTTTCAGCAGCATTGGACTTGGAATTGGGGTCTACTTCCCTGAGCAGGGCTACCCCTGTGGTGATGGTGCCCGTCCACATACCATACAGGGATACAATATGTTCAATGATATAGCTCCTGTAGACCTTTCTGCATAAAAAGACAGCAAGCAGTATGGTCAGAATACCGCCCATGGTGGTAACCAAAACAATGGGCATCCAGTTTTCCCGGAAAGTGATGATAGAAATGGCGGCAATGGCTGCAACAATCATGTAGTCAAACGATCCCGCTGATATTCTCTGTAGATTATAGTTATCAGGATAATTGATATGCAGCCAATTTTTTCTTTTAAGCAAATTCAGGGTCAGCCTGGCCCCGACCGCCACCATGGTGGCAATGACAAAATGAAATCCCCAAAGCAAGTCTGCAACAATGCTGCCGTAATCCCCCAGCGGAGCAAGAGCCCCAGAAATGCCCCTAAGGATCAAATAGGTGATCAAATAAACCAGCCCAATCAATACCAATTGAATGGAAAAGCTGTCGATAAACAGTTTTTTGGGGATATTTTCAGTATGCTTTTCTTCAATATCCGCTTTTCGCTTAAACATCTTGGCCAATATTGATTCTCTGCCTTCAAGGCCTAATTTTTTCTTTCTTCTAACCAGGAAGTTAAGCAGAGGTATGCCAAATAAAATGGCCCATAGGAAGCCAATGGTGGCCACCGATAGGCCGATATTTGCCCCATTGGCAAAACCAAGTTCTTCCCAGCTTCTGCCAATTGCGTAAGCCTGGCCGGGCCCTTGGGCAAAACCCAGGGG
>PWYO01000174.1 GCA_003567835.1 Actinomycetota bacterium
CTGCAGCAGGCCGTATATGCTGCTCCTGGCTGCTCCCCCCGCTCCGATTACCAGCGCATTTTCTGTTAAGCGGCAGCCTTTTTGCCGGGCTGCCTGTATAAACCCTTCTACATCGGTATTAAATCCCCTGGCGGTCCTATCAGGGCCTATATGTACCGTGTTTACCGATCGGGTGGCCGCACAAGCGCCATCAGCCTGGTCAACCATCTCAAAGATTTTTTCCTTATAGGGCATGGTTACATTAAAGCCCAAAAACCCCAGCGACTTCATCCCTGCATAGGCGGTATGAAGTCTGTCGGGCTTGCATTCAAAAATCATATATACCGCATTTTTTCGGCACTGTTTGATAAAGCTGTTTTGGATCAGCGGCGATAAGCTGTGCCTGCAAGGGTACCCTATAAGCCCGATGATTTTTGTGTTTGCGTCCATGATGGTCGGTTAAATTTTAATATCAAAACTATGGTAATTTTTGGGATTCGTCACAGGCTGGATATCAGCATGGAATACCTTGGCAAAAGAAGGTCCTTTTTTTACTTGCCTGATAAAGTTGTCCAGCGCTTCCCGGCTGCCCTGGCAAATGATTTCTACCTTGTCATCAGGGGTATTTCGTACATAACCGGTGATATGGTGCTTGTGGGCCCTGTTTTCAGTAAAGTACCTGAACCCTACACCCTGCACCCTGCCTGACAGCAAGATTTTGTATGTATTGGTTTGTGCATTCATAAACTATATTATAAATAATTTTTCTCAAGCTTCAAACCGCCTTGATTCGGAAAATCGAATATTTGCTTATCCGGCCCAGCCCAGGGATGATGACCGTGTCATTGGGATTGGCACAAGTCATATTATGGCCTGCAGTGTCCAGGATTTTTCCCATGGTAAACAAAAGGGGGTCTTTCCGGGGTTGGAGGATATCGACCTGCTCCCCTGCCCGGAACTGGTTTTTTACCCTTAGCACCGGACCCCGGTGCTTTTTGCTGTAACGGATAAAAGTGGCCACAAACCGGTATCGGTTGATGTAGCCTACATTGTCATTATCCTCCAATTCATGGCGGCTTTTTGCAAACATAAAACCCAATGTAAAATTGCGGTGAGAGCATTTGTCCAGTTCGGAAACCAGCTTTTGAATATTGTTTCTGTGAAACTCTCCTTCTTTTATATAATCCAGCGCTCTTCTGTATACCCAGGTTACCAGGCTGACATAATTTTCTGTTTTCATTCTTCCTTCGATTTTAAAACTATGGACCCCGGATGCGGCCAGAAGATCCAGCTTGGAAAGCAGGCACAGATCCCTGGAATTGTAAATATAGGTCCCTTTTTTGTCTGGACACACCGGAAAGAAGAGATTGGACCGTTCTTGTTCCATGAGGTAATATTTCCACCTGCAGCTGTGGGCACATCTTCCCCTGTTGGCATCCCGCCCGCTCATATATTTAGAAAGCATGCACCTTCCCGAATAGGATATACACATGGCTCCGTGGATAAAAACTTCAATTTCTGTCTGGCTTTGTGCCATGATTTTTTGAAGGTTTTTAAAGGGCACTTCCCGGGCTAAATTGACCCTCTGTGCTCCCAGGCGGGCCCATTGATTGACCGCGGCGCTGTTATTGGTATTGGCCTGGGTGCTTATATGAATCGGCACCTGCGGCCATATTTTTCTAATCAGGGAAAATACCCCCATATCAGATACGATAACCGCATCAAGGTCTATTTTTTTCAGCTCTTGTATATAGTCACCAAACCTTTCAATTTCATCTTCTGCCAGTACCGCGTTTAGGGTTAGGTAGACCTTAACCCCCCGTTTGTGGGCATATTCGACCCCTTCTTTTAGCTGTTTTAAGGTAAAATTTCCATGTATGCTTCTCAGGTTAAAATGCTTGCCGCCCACATAAACCGCATCTGCACCGTAATTGGCGGCATATTTTAAAACATGCAGGTTGTTGGCAGGAGCCAAAAGCTCTATGTTTATGTGTTTTTTCAAATGTGCACCTCCGAGATGGCCAGTCCGTCTCCGATATTTATAATCCGGGTGGAAAAATTATTTTTATTGGAGACCAGAAACAGGTACTCCCGTATGCCTGCCACACTGTTTTTGTGATGTGCGGGCACGTTGTTAGAAAAAACAAGCCCCTTATAGAGGATATTGTCGGCGATGATAAAAGATTTTTTTGACAGTTTGCCCATCAGCGCCTTCAAATAATCAGGATACTGGTGTTTCGCACCGTCTATAAACACCAGGTCAAATTGGATGTCCAGCTCCTTGATCACCTCCAATGCATCGCCGGCCAAAAAGGAAATTTGGTGGGGGCAGCGATGGCCCAGCCAGGCTTCTGCCTGTTTGACCCGGTCCCGGTTGAGGTCTATGCCCACATAGGTCCCTTGAAGGCTCTTGGTTAAAAAATAGGAAGAATAGCCCCATCCGCAGCCGATTTCCAGCACATGTGCTGGTTTTACAGCAAAACAGAATAGCTCTAAAAACCGGCATACGGCATCTTCTGCCAATGGGATC
>PWYO01000068.1 GCA_003567835.1 Actinomycetota bacterium
AATCCCTTTACCGTCTGGGTACAAGCTTGGGCTACCAGCCCAACAGTGAAGGCTATGTTTCCAAATGCCACCTTTGTGCCCATATACGGCAATACCTTGTAGGCAGCGGGAAACATTTCGCAGAGCTCGACCCTGCTCCATTTTATGACCATCTCTAAATGGAGGAAAACAAGGCTTGGATGCTTTTTTCAAACCGCTTACCCAGCCAGTATAGAGCTTTATCCCTTCACCTTGGGCAGTACATCTTTCCTCTTACTCTACCAACTGCTGGACAAACACCCCAAATTCTACGACTTCTCCGCTGAAACTATCCTCAATATTCTCCTTGGCGGCAGCAGAAAGAGTTACCGCTGTATGGGCCCCGGCAACCACAGCTTCCTCGGCAATCCTTTTGCCCATAACTCCGCCATGGGCCTTGCCGCCATTAAACATAAATGCTGCTTCACCGGTAGGCAGCATCTGGTTTTGATGATGGCGCATCTCCACAAAATTATCTCCGCAGGCTGCAACTAAAACCTCACGGGGCTCTGTACACAGGCCGGAAAACCTGCACAGGTATTCAGAATCGATGAGGGTTACTCTTTTATCATATTTCTTCAGATTCAGTTTTCCTGCTTGGATCTTTTTTAGCACATAGGTACTCAAATGTTCCAGGCTTATGTTCCCGGGCAGTCCGAATCCCCATGCAGGAAACAAATTTTTCAGGCACCAGTAGACCAGTGGATCAGAAACCACTACGGTTTTGGGCCCCTTTTGCTGTATGGTTTCAAATAGCAGCTTTCCTGCCTTTTCTGCTTGATTTCTGTAGCCCAGCAGGTCCAGGACAGCCCCGCAGTCAGGCTCATCTTCCAAAACAGAGAAACAATCCCCCGCAGCCTGGATGATTGCCTTGGCCGCTTTTGCTATGCTGCTGTGCTTAAACCGGATATGGGGCCCCATGATATACACCAGCGCACATGGTTGGCTGCTGTCGATCTCCAGGGGCTTAAGTTCCTGGTCCAGGAAGGGGTGGCCATGTTTTTCAATGGACTGTTTGATCTGTTGCGCCCTTTGGGGGGGGTTGTTTGCAATGATATCGCCCCTTGCTGCCTTGATGGCCTGGGGGAGATCCCAATTGCCTTCACAATGGGCATGGCATGAGCCGCACAAAAAACAGTTATACAAGGCATCGATCATATCCTGGGAATATGCCTGTTTGCCTTCAAGGACCCTATCCATGATCAGAGCTCTGCCCCTTGGATAATCCGACTCAAAATAGCTGTAGCTGCCTGAAGGGCATACATGCTTGCACATCAGGCAATACCTGCAGGCTTTGATAATCTCTTTGGTTTTTTTAATATGCATATTAACGTACCCCCAGTCCCATTTTTCCCGGATTCATGATATGGTTTGGATCCAGCATTTTCTTTAAATCCTTGATAATTTTAAACGAAGGCCCGTACTGCTCTTTCATGAGCCTTCCCAGTTTCAGCCCGATGCCGTGGTGCTCATTTAAGACGCCCCCTTCACTTAGGGCAGCCCTTATGACCGTATTCCAAACATCATTGTACATGTCTACTGCCTGATGCCGGTCAGAAGGCGGGTTGTCGATGATAAACCGGGCATAAAGCATGCACCCCCAGTCAAACCAATGCGAAAAGTGGCCTATAAATTTGGCTTGGGGAAACTTGGCTGCCACAGATTTTTTCATGGCCCAGTATACCGCCTCAATATTGCTGTAGGTGGCTACCGTATCGCAAGTGCCAAAGGCCTGGGGCATTGAAAAATAATAGGGAGGGTAGAAAAATTTATAACGGGTGTCCCACCATAGCTTTCCGGTTTCCGTACCCAGATCCTCTCCTCCCTTGCTGGCAATTTGATACGCATGCTTGCACTCAAGGTCCACCACATCCCCATAGCCTTCAAGCGCGTACACCAGATAGGCACCTTCCCGGTCCACACCCATCACTCTCTTCACCAGGCTCTTGGTCTCTTCGGCATCATAGAGCCTGATCACGCTGGGCCGGATGCCTTCATGCATCAGGTTTTTTCCTGCTTCCAGCCCACTGGCCAAATCCTTGTAGAGAAAGGCCTGAAATTTTCTTACCTGGGGCATCTTTTTTACGGTAATCTTGACCTTGGTGATAATGCCTAAAGTCCCTTCAGAACCGATAAAAATCCAGTTTAGATCCGGGCCGCTGGCGGTTTTATTAACCGGCAGGCTCTCTATAATTTCTCCGCTGGGAAGCACCACTTCCATGGAAACCACCATATCTTCCATCTTGCCGTATTTGGTGGAAAGCACCCCGGTTCCCCTATGGGCCAGAAAGCCACCCAGTGTGGAACAAAATATGGAAGCAGGAATGTGCATGGTAGAAAGTCCGTGCTTTTCAAGTTCCCATTCCAGGTTCTGCATCAAAATGCCTGTTTCTGATTCAACGGTCATGGATTTTTTGTCAATATGGATAACCCGGTTCATCCGTTTGATGTCCAATATAATGCCCCCAAAAACTGCCAGGGCACCG
>PWYO01000232.1 GCA_003567835.1 Actinomycetota bacterium
CTCGATTCCGGCTGCAATTACGTCCTGGGTAGCATCAAATGCAGTACCGGTATCCCACTCTGTATCTCTGCTTACTACCAGCTCTACTGTTCCGTATTCTTCAAGAGCTTCATCAATTCCGATCTGATATTCTTCTACAATGCCCATGCCAGGCAGACCTCTTGCATAAAACAGCCTGGAATCCGGATAGGTCTCGCTAATAAATTTGCCTGCTTCGTATCCAATTTCCCTGTAGTCACAAGCTACATTAAACACAAAGTCGCCTTCTACCTGATCGAGCAAAATGGTGTTTTCAAATGAAATGGGAATGTTCGCTTCATTGGCTTTATCGATAAACTCCTCAGCTTCTTCAGGGGTGTATACAAATTTACCGATATGGTCTACTTCCCTGGCAATGAGGTCTTCAATGTTTCGAAGAGCCGTTGCAGGATCCCATTCCGCATCCAGAACAACCACTTCAACGCCTTTTTGTTCTGCTGCATACAAGAAGTTTTCAACGCTGTAGCCGTTCCATTCATCCGACATGGCCACAGGAAGATTGCCAAAAACAAGGTCTTCCGGTTCTTCCACCACTGGTTCTTCTACTGGTTCTTCTACCACTGGTTCTTCAACCACCGGCTCTTCCACGGGTTCTTCTACCACGGGTTCTTCTACCACGGGTTCTTCAACCGGTGCACACCCTGCCAGCGCATAGGTACCCACCAATGTTAAACACAATATAACAACCGTTGACCATAATGATATTTTTTTCATTTCTGCTTCCTCCTTATTTGTTTCCATTCATTACTTCTTATAAACTGATTTTTTCCAATAAAGCCTCCTTTCTTTTATTTCTTTTATCATTATTATATTAACATAAAACATTGCCCGGTTCAGCAGGTGAGAAATTACCTAGCTTATCTTATACTGGGCAAATACTTCTTTTTTCAAAGAACCTTTTTTAAGCCAAAACCTTTTGGGAAATCTTATAGGGGAACTCCCCCACCAGAAGGGCTTCCATAGCCATAAATGAAGCGCCTATCACCCCCGCATCTTCTTCCAGCAAAGACAATTGAATATCGGGAACACCAAAAGGTACAGAATCTTTTACAAGTCTTGTAATTGGCTCAACAAATAGCCTGCCCGCCTCAGGCAAGGTGCAGACATCACCCCCAATAATCATTATTTGGGGATTTAAAAGAAAAACAGCATTGGTGATGATAACCGCTAACAGCCTGTTGACCTCTTCGATGATGCTATTGGACACATCATCGCCTTGCAGGGCCGCTTTACAAATATCTTCCGGGGTTAGTTTCTCTAAAGGTATGTCTCTAAGAACAGTCTGTCTGCCTTCCTTTACGGCATTGATTGCCCTTTCTTTCAAGCTGGTCACCGAGGCATGTTTTTCCAAAAAACCTTTGCTTTGGACTCTGAAACCCAAGTTTTCTTGGCTGACAATACTAAACCCGATCTCCCCTGCTGAGCCGTCTGAGCCTCTCCAAAGATGGTTGTCTGCGATAATGCCTCCGCCGATCCCATTGCCGATTTCTATATAAAAGATATCATCAAATTTCTGGCCTTGCCCATAATTTTTTTCCGCAAGGGCAGCAAGATTTACATTATTTTCCATATAGACAGGAACACCCATGATATTTTCTATGTATCCGCCTATATCCAGGTTTTTCCAACTGTCGTAGAGGGGGGCGCTGGTAATCCTTCCGCTTGCCTCATCAATGACTGCCGGAACACCAATGCATATAGCTTTGACCAAATCCTTATATTTTTCTTCCAACAGCCTATTGATGTCTCCATGCAGCTTTTCCAAGATATTTTCGCTATCCTCAATATTTGCACCCCACATATTCTTAGTGGCCAATCCGCTAAAATTCGAAAGCCTGCACCTTATTCTGTCCCTGCCCAAATCGATTCCCACCACAAAACCCTTGTGGTCATTGGTTTTCAGCAGTATAGGCTTTTTCCCCGTTTTTGACTTTGCTTTGCCGGTTTCCACAACATACCCTTCGCTTGATAACCTTTCTATAACCCTAGACACAGCAGGCGCGCTGATATTTAAATCCCTGGCCACATTGGCCCGGGTTATGGGCCCTTGCTGGCGTATGTAATGAAAAATAATAGACATATTAATCTTATACTGCAGTTGGGCGCTTGCAGTTTTTGAAAATTTCAGGGTCCTTCGCATAGTTTATTACTTACTGTTACTAAGTGTTAATAAATTAGCACAGGACTTCATCGATGTCAACCGGCGGTCTTGCTTGGGCGCGTGCGGTTAAATTTTTCTCCCATCTATGGGAGGCTGCTTTAAAAAAAGCATCCCCCTAAGCCGAAAGTGGGAATGAAACGGTTAAAGCCATCCATCTTTTTGTTGGTAAGCAAAAAATGGATTGCTTTAAATAACTTCTTTTTCATAGCATAATAAAAAATATGGTATTTGCTAAAGCTTTGTTTGAGGCTTAAGGCATGGCCCACTTACCCACTGTATTATATTTTTTCACGTCTAGTCGGCGTGCTGAAAAAATGATGGCGGGTTAATTGAAAACAGGAAGACAATCATGAGGTTGAAAAATGAATGACAAATACTGGTCTAAAAGAGGCAAGCTGTCCTATGATTATAAGGGAGAGAAGTTTTACACCATCACCCCCCTGCCCTTTTATCTGAAAAGGAGAAAGATACTGCTGAGAACAATCGAGAAGGTAATTCGCCAGATTAAAAGGCGGAAACCGAACCTGAAAGTTTGTGACTTTGGCAGCGGAGACGGATTTTATTGTTGTTGGATGAGCAAAAAGCTGCCTGAATCAGAAATAACCGGTTTCGATATTTCTCCCTCAATGACCAAGGAAGCAATCGAGCGGGTGAACAGGGAAAATCTAAACAATATTGCTGTTTATTGCGGAGACTTTAATAATAAGAACAGAAACTATGACCTGGTATTGAGCCTGGCAGTTTTACAGCATTTTATAAAACCAGAAGAGATTGCCAAAAAGACAAAACAGCTGCATGACCACCTGGAAGATGAAGGGATGGTTGTTTTGTTTGAAGCCACCTCTAAAAAAGCAGACTCCAGTAAAAAACTATTAAGAAGAACCGAAGCATTTTATACCAATATATTTGAAGATGCAGGTTTTCGGCTCATCGAAAAACAATTTATATCTTTTCCTTTTTTTAACTTGTACCAAAGAAAATTCCTCAACCGTTTCCTGAACATATTTAAAGGTGATGAGGTCCAGAAGTGTGTTTCCATGAATAAAAACTTTTTTATGAATACCTTAAACCGTTTTATGTTGGACATAGGTATTGTCTTGGACAAATTTTTTAGGCCCAAGCAAGGCAACACCATTTTTGTATTTAAAAAAAATTAATCTTTTTTGCTATTCATTGCTTTTTGCTTTGGATATGAGCCAATTGCATGGAACGGCTGTACTTGATATTACCGATACCCCATAACCCAAGGCTTTTTTGTTTTGCTGGCCGGGCCTTATCCAATCAATTAGCTTCTGTGATTTCACAGGTCTCTTTTCCATCAGGTGATCGATTTTCTCATGTTCATGATAATTGAAGCCACAATCTCTTTTGACAGGATCAAACCTGGACCTGGGCACCCTATTCTATTGCAGTCTCCAAATCACCAATACCTAGCTCTTTTTCAACCATGCCTGAAATCAAATCGGTGATCCAAAAAAGACATATGCCCGGATATAGGATAGGGGCAAAAAGATCAAGCATGGGTGCCGGTCATTGTGTATTTTTTCTTCTTAGCGCCCTATTGAAAAGATAGACTGCAAATCCGGATTTCAGTACAATAAAATGGCTGTTCCTTATGGCAATATTTTTGCCTAGCGCTTTGCCCCCCACAGTCAAAGCTGCTATAAGGCCTGTAATCACCACACTGAGCAGCGTATTGCCAACATTAGGATTGTCGACCAAAATCCGGAAAACAATAGCCGCACCGATGGCCCCGCTTACAATGCCGGTGATATCCCCAATCACATCATTGCAAAAATTGGCTACCCTGTCTGCATTTTTGACCAATTCTACGGCTTCTCTGGCTCCTTTGCGTTTTTTAGCAGACATGGCATTTAAAGGGGTTTCCGAAGCAGCTGTCACAGCCACACCCACAGCATCAAAAAAAACGCCAACAAACACAATAATAATCAGTATAATGGATGCGGTAATAAAGCCTACATTTACAATGATTGTCTCAGATATAAAACTGAGCACCAGCGCCAGCAGAAAGGTCCATACGGTGATAATGATGATCCAGTTCCTTATTTTAGCACTGGATTTTTTTCCTTTTGCCAACTGTAATTCCTCCAAAAAAAGATGGTGATACAGCGAGTAAACTTTGCGGTTTAGGTCCAGTAGGATTTCCCAAATGGCTACTTATGCGTTACCACATAAGCGGTTTCCCTTTAAATCCATTTCTATAGTGTCGCCATACTATAGGACTGGATTGCCACTAAAACCACACTGTAATCCCCGCCATATCTCTCCGTATGAGAACAGTCTAGGAGCTTTCCTCGACAGCCTCTCCGACCACTAGCCTCTTTAGCAAGATGGGTTTTAGCCGCGATAAAACTACTGAGCTCTGAAAGTTCTATCTGTTAAAAGCGGCCTCCCCCCAAGTCACGCAAGGCAGGCTACACTGCAATGCGTATTAAACAATTGCAGGTTAACTTTAGGCATACCGGCTTCCTTATACACCTAAAGACTCCACGGAAAATGGGTCTACGCCCACATGCCATTGTGGATCGCCCATCTCCCTTAACCCCCAGGACCAGCCCCCAACTGGGCGTTAGCAGCCAGACCCAGGGACTTCATCTGTACGCCCTTAACGGATTTTTAGGCCCGTCTTCATGATTGGAGGTACTGACTAGAATACTGCACCATCTTTTCATTGTTTTCAAACCAACAGTTTCGTGTATTACTTATATCATAATCGACTTTTTTTCACAATATTGGAGTTTCCCCGTTAAAAATGGGGGTGTTTGTATGTTCATTCTTATCTTGTGCATTTGCTGCACATATGCTGTATGCTTCATTTTAGTGCTCCCTGCAGCTTCTTTTCTCCATGTAAACTGGAATATGTTCTTACACCATTTTTTCTGCCGAACACATAAACTTGCAGCAATTTTTTTATCCCTTATTTTCTTAAGGGTTTTCCCTTTCTGCGTCTAGCGTAGCAAATAAAAATAATGACATCAATTTGCAAAAAATCATGATGGCAATTCCATAAACTTTTCAATTGATATATAATATATGGCGCTATGGAAGATTTTCTTTTGACCATACTGGGCTGCGGCACTACAGCCATTGACCCCCATAAAGGCTGTCCCGGCTTTCTTATACAATCAGGGGGCAAAAATTTGCTTCTGGAAAGCGGCAGCGGCACGCTATACAGACTGGTAAAAACAGGCATCCGATTAGATGAAATCGGTACCCTGTGCTACAGCCACCATCATCCTGACCATGTTTCAGATCTTCTCCCTCTCCTGCACTCTCTTAAATGGGACCCTGGCCTTCAAAAATACCCCAGAGAAATGAATATCCTGGGGCCGCCCAAAGTACTGGACCTTTATCATCAGCTTATGCTCTTTTACCAAGATTCCCTGAGCCCAGATGGCAATAGGCTAAACGTGCATCTTTTGAGCACATTGGAAAGGCAGGTTTCGGCCAATAATCTGATAATCGACTGCATAACTGTTGACCACACCCCGGATAGCACAGGGTATCGGTTTAGCATTCAGGATAAAACCTTTGCTTATAGCGGCGATGCCGGTTTGGATGCAAACCTGATTAAACTGGCGGAAGGCTGCGATCTTCTTTTATGCGAATGCTCTTTTCCCAATAGAAGAAAAATGCGGGGACATATGTGCCCCAGGGATGTTGGTGCTTTAATCCGGGAGGCAAACCCCAAAAAAGTGCTGCTTACCCATATTTATCCGCAATGGAACAGTGAAGAGAAAAAAGAGCTGGATAAAATTCTTGAATCAGATAGAGTTTCCCTGGCCAAAGATTGTATGTCCCTGTCCATTTAAAACACAGACTATATGGCAAAACATCTTATCATTTTACTGGGTGTTGGCGATAATGGGCCACATCGCCAAGAGGAGAAAGGTTTCTGAGCGCCTGCACCACCTTTGTGAGAGCTGCAACACAATAATCAATGTCTTCCAAACAGGTATATTTGCCCAGGCTAAACCTTATGGTTCCATGAATCCATTCCCCTGAAAGGCCGATGGCCTGCAGGGTTTGGGAAGGGAGACCTTTTTCTGAAGAACATGCAGAACCTGTGGAACAGGAAATGCCTTCCAAATCAAGCCGCAAGGCCAGGGCTTCCCCATCTATATATTTTACCGACATGCTCAAATTATTGGGTAAACCATATTTGGGATGTCCATTGAAGCGTACCTGAGGTATATGTTCCTTTATTTTCTTTTTGAATAAGTCCCTAAGCTTAGCTGTTTCCTTTGCTTCTTTGTCCATATTTTGTGCATTGATTTCCAGGGCTTTCCGCATACCGGCAATTGCAGGGGTATTTTCTGTTGAAGCCCGCTTGCCGCCTTCCTGCCCTCCCCCATGGATCAGTGGGGTCATTTTTGTGCCCTTTTTTATATATAACAGGCCCACACCTTTGGGTCCATAAAACTTATGCGCTGATGCGCTAAGCAGATCCATGCCCATTTTCCTGACATGAACCGGTATATGGCCCAAACTCTGCACGGCATCGGTATGCACCAGAATGTCTTCTTTTATGCGTTTAACCGTACTGACTATGTCAGAGATAGGCTGTATGGTGCCAATCTCATTGTTGGCATGCATAACCGAAACCAGTATGGTCTGGGGCCTGATCGCTTCTGTTAGCTTGTCCAGGTCCACCCGGCCGTATGGGTCTACTTCCAGCAAGGTGACCTCAAAACCGCATTTTTCGAGAAATTTGAGGCTTTCTAAAACCGAGGGGTGCTCTATAGCCGTGGATATAATATGATTGCCTTTGCCAGCATTTGCCTTGGCCGCTGATTTTATCGCGGTGTTGTTGGCTTCGGTGCCCCCGCTGGTAAATATGATTTCTTTTGCTTGTGCACCGATCAATTCTGCAATTTTTGCCCGATTTTTTTCCAAACATTGTTTGGCCCGCATCCCATCTTGATGTATGCTGGAAGGGTTGGCAAAGTTTTTATTCCAGTAATCAGCCATTTCTTTTACCACCCGTTCATCACAGGGAGTGGTGGCCGCATAATCCAAATAGACTTTGTTCATAGTTTATTTCCTACTATTTCTATAGTATTGGTGGTGATTATACTGAAAAAACCTTCTTCTGTCAATGCATGCCTGTTTTAAAGCACCACCCGGTACACATTGCCAAAATTGGTGACCAGGTCATACTGAGCAATCCGAACCCTGATAAAAGCGGTGGAAGATTGGCCAAAAAATGCCTGAAGCTGCGGGTTTTTGTTTAAAAATAATCTTGCCTGTGGTTCTTGTTTTCCCGCAACTTCAGCCTGGCCTGTGGCGGTAACCGCAGAGGCCTCCAGGAGATGCTGCTGGCTGCTGCGGTCATCAAAAAGCAGGGATACTGTACTGCTTTTGATAAGATTGTAAAATTTTCGGGTGTTTTTACTGGTGGCAAAAAAGATCTGGTCGACATCTTCGGCCCAGAAAGTAATCAGGCTGGTGTGGGGAACGTTTTTACCCTGCGTTGCCAATACGGCAAGCTTCTGTGTGCAAAGCATCCCTCTTATTCTTTTTTTTGCTTCCTGCTTGTCCATAAATTGTATTATAAGGCAAATTTTATGCTGATAATAGGCTTTATGGGCAATCATTCATGCTATAATAGTAAAAAGGAGGCAAAAATCATGGCCGATGATTCTAAAATATATTGTCCGGAATGCGGAGCCTATATACATAAAGGTTTTATGACCTGCACCAATTGCAGAATGAAGGTTCGGCTCAGCAAACAATCCGAAAAAAAGAAAGCCCAGCAAGAAAAACCCAAAAAGAAGTAGTTTGGACAAGATCCAGGTCCTTTCTTGAAGAAAAATGGGATTTTGGGCTCTTCCTAGCGATTATGCTTAAAAAACTTTACCCCCGCCGGCAGCAGGGACGGCTCTCATTTTTTCCCTGTAATAAAGTGGTGTAATTTTTGCCTGTAAGCAGCAGCGGAAACCAAAAATCCGTCATTGTGGCCGCCTTTTATGGTCAACAGGTCTTTTTTTGTTTTGGCTTTGGCATAGAGATCCTGGGCATGGTGATACGGAACATATTTGTCTTCTCTGCTGTGGATAATCAGCAACGGACACTGCACTTTGGCAATAAAATGAACCGTATCGTATGAAAATCTAAGAAACCGCCTAACTGGCAGCAAAGGATATCGTTCTGCCCCAAGATCTTTTATGGAGGTAAATGTTGAATCAAGTATCAGCCCAGCAGGGTTTTTTGCGGCAGCCAAACGGGCTGCAATGGGTCCCCCCAAAGAGCGTCCATAGACCACAACATCTTGCGGTAAAATGCCTTTCTGGTATTCCAAATAGTCCATGGCTGCTTGTGCGTCAAGGTATGTGCCCCGCTCAGTGGGTTGGCCTTGGCTTTTTCCATATCCCCGGTAGTCTATAATAAATACAGGCAAATCCTCATGGTGCAAAAGCTGAATCAGTTCCAACCGGTGACTGATATTTCCTCCATTGCCGTGTAAAAATAGCAAAGTAGGCCTTTTTTTGCGGGCAGGCACAAACCAGCCATTGATTTTTATATGGTCTTCGGTGTAAAAAAAGAGGTCCTCATAGTCCAAGCCTATGTCCTGCGGTGTGGGTCCCATATCCCTGCTGGGAAAATAGATATATTTTGACTGGTTCAAAAATTTTTTAGCCGCAATGACTGCATAGAAAATGACAATGAATGCCGCTGCAGCCAAAATAATTCTTATAACCATCGCTGCCCAATTTCTTTGTTTATAAGAGGCGGTATTCGTTTAGGTATCCCCTTTGTGCTGGTTTCTTTTTCCAGCCTATGCTGGAGATTTCTGATTTGCCGCCTCCAAGCATGTTACTTTGATTAAGAAGTATACGAACTGTTCTGTAGAAAGCAAATGTTTTGGGTCATTATTTTTCCAACCCAATGGCTGATATTTGGACACAAGACTGCATGCGGTATTGTTTTTTACCGAATTTCGTTGATCCATTTTCCTCAAAATGCGTGATAAAAGATTTGTGTATTATGCCAAAAATATTTACAATCATAGGCATGCAGTTAACTGAACAAGATAAAACCGAATATTATTACCGCAGCTATATAAAAGCCGACGGCCTCTGGTTTGTCAAAGCAGAAGAATGTTTTGGTTTTGAAAAGGCATTGGATCTAGACCGCCAAGTGTGGGAAGTTCTGCCCAAGATCCAAGCCAGGTTTTTTCAGTCCAAACTCAAACATGGCCGGGGAATTGATGCCTTATGTACATGCCTGACTGCCAAACTGGAATGGGATCATTTCCAATTCCAGGTGTCTAAAACCCATAATCTGCTTAAAATTTCCATACAAGCATGTCCCTGGCATCAAATCATGGTCAAATCAGGAAGAGAAACACTTTCCGGCAAGGTCGGGGCTGTCATATGCAGTACGGAATATGCGGTTTGGGCGGCAGAGTTTGGCGACGATCTCGATTTCCGGCTGCGTAAAAGAATCTGCGGCGGACAAAAGCAATGCCATCTTGAATTTTCAAAGGCAGACTGACCGATGGACCTGGTAACCGGCGCTTCAGGACATCTGGGCAATACGCTGACCAGGAAGCTTTTGAGATCAGGCAGAAAGGTGCGGGTTTTTTTACGGCCTAGCTCTGACCGCCGCTGCCTGGAAGGCTTGGATGTAGAAAAAAGTTATGGCGATCTCCAGGATGCAGATTCCCTCATGCAAGCTTGTAATAATATTGATGCTGTGTATCATACCGCCGCAGAAATATCCATTATGCCTCTCTGCAATAAGCGATTAAGTCGGATAAATTTACAGGGTACTGAAAATGTGATCGCTGCATGCCTAAAAAACCATGTAGCAAAGCTGATCTATACCAGTTCCATTCAGGCACTGCCTGATGTGGTTAATGGGTCTTTGGTCGATGAAAAAATAGGCTTTGGTTTACACCACAAAAGTGCTTACAGGCGTACCAAAGCTGCTGCAAGCTGCAGGGTCCTGGAAGCTGCTGACCAAGGATTGAATGCGGTGGTGCTTTGTCCCACCGGATTTATTGGCCCCTATGATTTTAAAATATCTTTAATTGGGCAGTTTTTAATTGATTACCTTCAACAAAAACATCGGTTTATTATTGACGGGGCTTATGATTTTGTGGACACCAGAGATGTAGCGCAGGCCCATATGGCTGCGTACAAAAAGGGAAAACCCGGCCAGACCTATATCATTTCCGGTCACCAGGTAAGTATGCGCCAATTGGTAGAAATGCTGAGCCGGTTGACAAAAAAAAGGGCCCCAAAATATTGGCTGGGCCATTCACTGGCTGGTTTAACCGCTTATGCTGCAACCTGCTACTACTGGCTGTCTGGAAAAAAACCCCAGTTTACCCCATATAGCCTGGAAACCATTAGAAGCAACTCGCGTTTTTCCTATAAAAAGGCCGCCAGAGACCTGGAATATGCCCCCCGGCCTTTTGAACAATCGCTGCAAGATGCGCTTTGCTGGTATAAAGAACTGGTCAATCTTGATCCTGCTGATCCATAAATTCCTTTATTTTTTTCTGCTCCCATTTTTTTCCGGGAAATCTTGAAAAAACAAAGACGCCCATGCCGTGCCAGAAAAGCCCTATGCCCCAGAAAAGGCTTACCCAATAAAACCAGAGGTTATAGGGGCTGGTAACCAAATTGATCACCAACAGCGTAATATTGACCCCTATATAGGCGAATAGGTGGCCATAAAATCCTTTAATTTCTTCTACTCGTTTTTTTGCCTGTTGGTATTTTTTGTCTTCCAATATCCATTCTCCTTGTTCTTATTTTAACCATACATCATGGCTGGCCCAGCTTTGTCTTCGATTTCTTTTTGCGTCCCGTTTTCTTGTGTATACTGCTTATCATCGCATAGGTGATACAGCAGCATCAAGAAATTGCTCTATGAAAACCATATGCCAAAAAACCAGCCCAGTTTATCCCACTTTTTTCATATTATACTACAAGTTGTATCCAGATATGAAAACTATCCCAAAAAACAGGAAGGAAGCACCCGTATTAGAAGCATGGCTGGGCAATGAACCGGAAAAA
>PWYO01000150.1 GCA_003567835.1 Actinomycetota bacterium
TGTTTTGACTGGTGGTTCTGCCACAGAAAGGTATAGGGATTTTTATGACTGAAAAGATGCAAATATACAAATGCGAGGTATGCGGCAATATTGTGGAAGTCCTCCATACCGGTAAAGGCGAGCTGGTATGCTGCGGTGAGCCTATGAAACTGTTTAAAGAAAATACGGTGGATGCCGCCAAAGAGAAACATGTCCCGGTTATAGAGAAACAAGGAGCAAAGACCACCGTTAAGGTAGGAAGCGTTGCACACCCCATGGAAGAATCCCATTATATAGAATGGGTTGAGCTTATAGACGGTGAACATGCATGCAGGCAGTTTTTGAAGCCGGGCGATGCACCCCAAGCGGATTTTTCCGGCAAAAACGGCAATGTGTATGCCAGGGAATATTGCAACAAGCATGGATTATGGAAAGGAGAACAAAATGATTAGCAAGAAACTGGAACATGCCATCAATGAACAGATTAATGCAGAACTCTTTTCATCGTATCTGTATCTTTCCATGGCTGCTTACTTTTCTTCTGTAAGCCTTCCCGGTTTTGCCAGCTGGATGAAAATACAGGCGGAAGAAGAACTCTCTCATGCCATGAAGTTCTTTGATTATATCAATGAAAGAGGCGGCAAGGTTACACTGAAGGACATAGAGGCCTCTCAATGGCAGTGGAATACGCCTTTGGAAGTTTTCGAGCATGTGTACAGCCATGAGCAAAAGGTTACCGGCCTGATCAATAACCTGGTGGACACCGCCCTTCAAGAAAAGGACCATGCCACCAATAATTTCTTGCAGTGGTATGTGGCCGAACAAGTGGAAGAAGAAGCTTCAGCTGATGAAATTGTCAATAAAATCAAGCTGATGGGGGACCAGGGAAATGCCCTGTTCATGCTGGACCAGGAACTGGGGAAGCGAGCACCGGCACAGCCTGCTTCCAGTGATGAAGAATAATCATTTTATAAATTTATAAAAAAGATATATATTAATAATCGCACCACGCGTGGTGCGATTATTCATATATACACAAAGGAGGCTCTGGTGAGCGAGAAGATTTTAGATGGACTGTATTATGTAGGGGCAAGGGATGCTGAAAGGAGACTTTTTGATGAGCTTATCCCTCTGCCTGACGGGACCACCTACAATGCCTATTATGTAAAGGGTGAAGATAAAGCGGCCCTCATTGATACTGTGGACCCGGAAAAAACGGAAGTGCTTAACCATAATCTGGACCAGCTGGGCATAAAAAAGCTGGATTATGTGATTGCCAACCATGCCGAGCAGGACCATTCGGGATCCCTGCCTGCAATGCTGGAAAGGTTTCCCCAGGCGAAAGTGGTTACCAATAAAAAATGTAAGGGCATGCTCAAAGACCTTCTCCGCTTAAACGAAGAAGATTTTTTCACCATTGAAGACGGGCAAGAACTTTCCTTGGGCCAAAGGACTTTGCAGTTTATAAACGCCCCCTGGGTGCACTGGCCGGAAACCATGTTTACCTATCTCAAAGAAGACAAGGTTCTGTTTCCCTGTGATTTTTTAGGGGCCCATTTTTGTTCCGACCCATTGTATGTAGAAGACAAAGAGACCCTGTACAGCAGCGCAAAGAGGTATTATGGGCAAATCATGATGCCTTTTGCCAATCTGGCCAGAAAACATTTGAAAACCATCGCTGATATGGACATTGAGCTCATTGCACCCAGCCACGGCCCGCTGTATAAGGATAAACGTTTTATACTGGATGCTTACAGGGAGTGGACCTCGGATCAGCCAAAAAATGAAGCGGTGCTCGCTTATGTGTCCATGCACGGGAGCACAAAAAAAATGGCGGATCACCTCCAGCAGAAATTGTCTGAACAGGGCATTAAAGTCAAAGCTTTCAATCTTACAGATCTGGATTTAGGGCAGTTGGCCATGGCCCTGGTGGATGCTGCCACGGTGGTATTGGCCACACCCACGGTTCTTGCCGGGCCCCATCCTGCTGCTGTTTATGCCGCTTATCTGTTAAAGGCTTTGAGGCCCAAGACCAAGTATGTGTCCCTGATCGGTTCATATGGTTGGGGAGGCAAAACTGTAGAGATTATCTCCGAGCTTGTTTCTACACTGAAAGCGGAAATCATTGACCCGGTGCTGGTAAAAGGGCTTGCCGGAAATGCAGATTATGCTTTGATTGACCAGCTTGCAGAGTCCATTGCACAAAAACACCGGGAAGGCCCATGTGTATGAACAGTGCAGGCACGCTGGGCGGTCTCTACTTAAAATATAATAACCGCAGGCATGTGTATCCCGATCCTCTGCAATTTTTGTATGACTATCCCCGCATCAGGGATCGGGAGATTGCCGGCCTTATTGCTGCCTGCCTGGCTTATGGGCGGGTAACCCAGATTGTTAAAAGTGTATCTGAGGTACTCTGCACAATGGGGCCTTCTCCATACCACTACCTGCTAAAAACCGGCAAGGGCGGCCTTCTGGATACGTTTTCGCATTTTAGGCACCGGTTTACAGATGGGCACCAGCTGGTATTCCTTTTGTGCTGTATGCAAAATACGATAAAAAAATACGGTTCCCTGCAGGCATGCTTTTTAACAGGGTACGGCAAAGCCGATGAAAATCTTTTGCCATCGGTCAAAAATTTTATCAGCAGGCTGACCTGCAAGCCCCAAAATTTCTGCAACAGCCTGCTTCCTCTTGCCGGAGGCAAGAGCGCATACAAGAGGTTCAATCTTTTTCTCCGGTGGATGGTTCGAAAAGACAAGGTGGATCCAGGAGGCTGGAAAGGCATCCAAACATCCCAATTGATTATACCCCTGGACACCCATATGCATAAAATTGCCCAAAAACTTGGGTTCACTGCCAGAAAACAGGCGGATATAATCACGGCTCTGGAAATTACCCGTGCTTTTAAAAGGATTTGTCCCAGCGATCCCGTAAAATTTGATTTTGCCTTAACCCGGGCCGGCATGAAGAATTCCGGACACCTGATCTAGGCCATCCGGGTTTCTGGTTTATTTCTTGGGGATGCCATACGTACGGGGCAGGTAGGCAATTCAATTTTTAAGGGTATGGACCTTGCCTGGGCGGGATCCATAACCACAATTTCTTGGCAGCTTTTCTTGCCAAAAACAGGGCAAAAAACAGCCATTGGCCGGAAGGCACATAAATGGATGAGTCAATTTATAGCATATATTTTAATACTTGGTCATTTGTATGTATAATAATGACATTGCCCGCAAAGGGTTTGCAAACCCCAAGGCGCAGCAAGCACTTTTTGGGCCCAAGGCATCAGCACATGATTAGAAATATGTTTTGGATAACATATGGTTTCCGATGATTGATGGATAATATTTCATGGATCCAAAAAGAGAACATATATTAAATGGCCGGATTACCAGCTTGCTTCTAAGGTTTTCTGGACCTGCCATTACAGGCATGCTTATCGGGGCATTGTATAATATTGTTGATACCATATTTGTGGGCAAAAGTGCTGGGCCTCTGGCAGTGGCTGCTTTGTCCATTGTTTTTCCCATTCAGCTGCTGATGATGTCTGTAGGCATCATGATCGGAACGGGAGCCTCTTCGGTGATGTCCAGGGCATTGGGAAGAAAGGACCGCACGACTGCAGCCCATGCTTTGGGCAGCGGGGTTATGCTGAACCTTTTTTTTGGTGTATTTTTGGCTTTGGTCAGCTATATTTTTATGAATCCGCTGCTTTCTTTTTTTGGTGCTTCAAGCCAGGTTGCCCCGTATGCCCGCGAGTATTTGAGTATTATACTCATCGGATTTTTATTTTATTCTTTTTCCATTACCGCCAATAATCTGATCAGGGCCGAAGGCAAGCCCCGGGCTTCCATGTATGTTATGCTCATCGGAGCATTGGCCAACATAATTTTGGACCCCATCTTTATATTTATATTGGGCATGGGCATAAGGGGGGCCGCGGTGGCTACGGTTATTAGCCAGGGTTTGAGCTGCCTGTATGTTTTTGCCTATTATGTCAGGGGCAGGAGTGTATTGCATATTCGTCTGTCATGTTTTCGGCTAAGGTTTCGGCTGATCAGGGAGGTTCTTTCCATTGGAGTCCCTTCTTTTTTTAAGAGTTCTGTGTCCAGTATGATTATCCTCATATTTAACCGTACCCTTTCCTATTATGGAAATGACCTCTATATTGCTGTCCTGGGTATTGGTTTTCGGCTGCTAAGCCTCATACAGATGCCTATAGTGGGCCTCAATCAAGGGTTTTCAACCATAGCCAGCTTTAATTATGGCGCGCAGCTTTTAGACAGGGTAAAACGGGTATTGGCTGCAGCCGTATTGTGCACTTCAGTCATCGCTTTTATTGGTTTTTTGGCGATTATGCTGTTTACCAGGCAGATTTTGAGTTTTTTTAGCAACAGCCCTCTTTTGGTGAACATGGGGGTGGCGCCATTAAGGATAGCGGTATTATTTCTGCCTTTTTTGGGCATCCAGACCATAGGCGGGGGCTTTTTTCAGGCCATTGGAAAACCGGGGCCGGCCCTGATTATTACCGTATCCAGGCAGGTGCTGTTCCTGATCCCTGCTATTTTAATCCTGCCTTTGGCTATGGGCTTAGAGGGGGTCTGGTATTCCATACCGGTCTCAGATTTTTTATCCATTATAGTCACCGGGATCTGGATATTAAAGGAAATCGGGCTGTTTAACCGAAAGATTTATTACCAAAAATGCCATATGCAGGAAAGGGGTATTTTATGAAGATTAAGAGGAAATCGGATTTCAAACCGCCTACAGTAAATGATGACAAAATGAGAGGGGTTAGGTTCTACCCCCTGATCACCACCCAAGACGGTGCGCCCAATTTTGCCATGCGTGTATTTGAGGTTGAACCGCACGGCTACAGCCCCAAACATACCCATCGGTGGGAGCATGAGATTTACATCCTATCCGGAAGCGGGCATGTGCTTACTGCTGATGGCAGATTGCCTGTGTCCAAGGACTGCGCTCTGCTCGTAGAACCCGATGAGCTACACCAGATCCAGGCTGGGAAAGAAGGAATCATGTTCCTATGTGTGGTGCCTCATGAAGGACAACCGGCTTAGGAAGGCATGAAATTTAGATTGATTATCATCCTAATGGCCATGACTGCGGTTCTTATTGCAGGAACTTTCGGCTGTACACCCCAGCCGAGTTTTGGAAACCTTCAAATTTGTGCCCGGATAGGCCCACATTGTCAGCCGGTCCAGCTGCAGGACAGCTTTGAGATTGAGCAGCAAGCGATATATGCAACCATTGAAGTAGCCAATATCCCTTCGGGGGACCAGTGGACCTTCAGATGGATTGACCCCTCAGATGAAACTGTATTGGCGGAAAGTTCAGGGCGGTATATGGAGGTCGATTATCAATATGTAAGCGGCTATTATGCCAGCCTGCTTACTGCGGATACCCAGAGCGGTATCATCGCCGCTCCGGGCAGCTACCAGGTGGAATATTATCACAATCAAGACCTGGTGGATCGGGCAGTGTTTACCATAGAAGAACCGCTCCTGCAAGTTTTGGAGGCCCAATTGAGCACAGAGGTTAATGCCGAGGGCTCCACGGCAAAAGAAACAGACACATTTTTCCTTGGAGAGCGTATTATGCTCAGCATAAAGCTGAACTGCCTGATTGAGGATACCAGAATCCAGGCAAGCTGGTCCGGAGGGCAAGACCAAAAGGGCCAATCAACGTTGGATATAGAACAAAACCATTTTGCCCCAGGTTACCAGGTACTGCAGTTGGGCGAAGACGTGCTGCCTCCCGGCAGCTATGAACTGGAAATCAATATAAACGGCATCCCTGCATCCAAGCTGTCCTTTTATATCTGTGCTGATACCCCAAAAGAGGTATACACCGATGCGCAATACCATTTTTCTCTTGCATACCCCCATTGGCTGGAGCCTTCTGTGCAAGAAAATGAGATTTACCAGGTTGTATTTTCTCCTAAACATTTTGAGGCCAATATTCTGCTGAGTGTTTGGGTCCTGGAAGCGGCGCTCATACCCCAGGACCCCCAGCGGTCTTCTTTTATAGAGGATGTTTTACTCAAAGGGATAGAAGATGCATATGACCTCCAGCTGGCCGAAATCAAAGAAGCCCAAAAGATGCATACCTACCACTATACGGGGCTGGACCATAGTGCATGGAGACTGCTTTTAAGTTTTAAAGATGAAGAGGAAAGCGTCTATATGCTGATGGGTTTAGCGGATCACCATTATATGGAGGGCCTGGAGCAAATTTATGACCCTATTTTGGATTCTTTTGCATGGGAGTTTGAGGAATAAAACGATTGTATTATAATATAGGACATTTGCACCTGGTACTGGTCCTGGTTTGTTTTGGCAGCAAATGATAGGATTGGCAATAAAACACGGCGGGGCTGCCGGAAAAAAGCTTTCAGGTCCAGGGTCCTATGGGATTTGTACAGTGGGGCATAAACCATGGCGTATGGGACCCCTTTATGAGACAGGGACCGATAAAAGGGCAAACCCTCGGTTATGCCATAGCCCCGATGCCGTGGACCGCTTTCTTGCAGAACAGGAGATTTGGTTTTGATCGGTTTGAGAAAAATAGTAATGGCAGTGCTTGCCTGCCTATTATTTGCTGGGCTTGGATGCCAGGCTGAACATGACCAGCATTTTTCCCAGACCCGGGAAATGATGGGCACTTTTGTCACCATCACTGTTTATGCTTCCAGCCAGCAGAAGGCAGAAGCAGCTATGGATTCCGCTTTTGAAAAAATTCGCAAAATAGAGGAAGTTGCTTCTATATTTGACCCCCAGAGCCAAGCTTCTTACTTAAATAAGCATGGCAGCATACAAGAGCCCTCCACCCATCTGTCCAAGCTCATCGCCGAGTCTAAAAATTATTACCAGGTTAGCGGCGGCGCCTTTGACATAACCGTGCAACCAATATTAGAATTGTGGCAAGAAGGATTATGGGAACAGCCCGAAGAGATTCAGCAGCAAAAAGTGGATGCACACATGCAGCTGGTTGGCTCAGACATGATCAACATGGATGCAGCAAAAATTGCATTTGAAAAGGACCATATGAAGATTACGCTTGGCGGCATCGCCAAAGGTTATGCGGTGGACCAAGCCATTCAGGTTTTAAGGCAGGAAGGCATAAACCACGCCTTGGTGAATGCCGGCGGAGATATCATGACCACCGGGAAAAAACCAGACGGCACTTATTGGAACATCGCTTTGGCCAACCCTGATGACAGTGAAGATACAATCGCCGTTTTCAATGTTGACAATAAGGCAGTGGCCACCTCCGGAAATTATGAGAGATATTTTGACCCTGACCTTCGCGCCCACCATATCCTCGATCCCCGCACCGGTTATGCTGCAGACCAATGCATCAGCACCACCATTATTTCGCACAGCTGCATGGATGCCGATGCGCTTTCTACTGCAATCTTCGTTCTGGGGCCAGAGGAGGGCATAAACCTGGTCAACCGCCTCGACGGAGTGGAAGCCTTCATTATCGATTATGAGAGGAATATTTTCCAATCAGATGATATTGCCAATTATTTAGAAAAATAAATAGATAGGATAGGTTATGGCCATCATTAGAAAAAAAGGAATTTTTGCAGGCGTGAAACTGCCGGAGAATAAAATTACCGAAGAAGAGCCGGTCAAGAGACTGCCCCTGCCCCAAAAGGTGATTATACCCATCCAGCAGAACATAGGGGCCCCTTGCCAGTTTATTGTAAAGAGAGGCAATGAAGTCAAAGTGGGCCAAAAAATTGCCCAATCGGACAAATTTGTTTCTGCACCAATCCATTCCCCGGTTTCAGGAAAGGTGTCCAAAAGCACAAAACTGGTCAATCCTGCTACAGGGGCTCTGCTGGACGCAATAACCATTGATTCTGACGGCCAGGACCAATGGGTGGACCTAGACAGCATACTGAAAATAGAAGACATTGATTCCTGGGAGGATGCCCTGGCCGAGATCGACAGGATACCCCCAAAAAAAGCGTTGGAAAAAATCAAAGAAGCGGGCATTGTGGGCCTGGGAGGGGCCACTTTTCCCACCCATGTCAAGCTTTCCCCGCCCCCAGAAAAAAAGATTGATACATTTATATTAAATGGCTGTGAATGTGAGCCGTTTATTACTTCTGACCATAGGATTATGCTCGAATACGGACAACACGTGCTTTTAGGCTTGCAAATTATTAAAAAAATACTCAACCCCAGCCGTCTGTATGTGGCCATTGAAGACAATAAGCCTGATGCCATTGCGCATATGAACAAGCTCTTAGAACAGATGGGTTTGGATGAAGTGGATGTGGTTTCCCTTCCGTCCCGCTACCCCATGGGCGCTGAGAAGACCCTTATTAAGACCATATTGGGACGTGTGGTTCCCATGGGCGGGCTTCCCATGGATGTGGGTGTGGTGGTCAATAATGTGGCTACTTCCAAAGCCGTTGCAGAAGCTGTGCTGGAAGGAAAGCCCCTTATCGAAAAAGTGGTGACAGTGACGGGATTATTTGGAGAGCCCCAAAACCTTTTAGCCAGAATCGGGACCCCCATATCTGCGCTGGTCAGCCATTGTAAGCTCAGAGAGCGGGATCAATACCATATCATATTGGGCGGTCCTATGATGGGCCTGCCCATCAGTGACCTGCAATTTCCGGTCAACAAAGGACTCAATTGCGTGCTCATCAAAGAGGGATATGCTGATGATGAGCAGAACTGTATCAAGTGTGCAAGGTGTATTGCAGCATGTCCCATGGATCTTATGCCATTAAAATATCCGGAATTGGTAAAAAATAGCGCCTACAGCCAGTGCAGTGAATATTATATTGCAAATTGCATCGAATGCGGTTCCTGCGCTTTTGTCTGTCCGGCCCATATACCCATTGTAGGCTATATTAAGACCGGAAAGAAAAAACTTGCCGAAAAATAGGTTTAAAAATAAAAAATATTAATTTATACTTATGAAATACAGAAAAAGACAGGCAACATGGATAAGAATAAAATAATCATATCCCATTCACCTTATTTGTGGAAGGGTTTCTCCACTGCAAAAATCATGTATTTGGTGGTCCTGGCCCTTTTACTGCCTGCGGCAGCAGGGATCTATTTTTTTGGACTTTATGCTCTTCTCATCATCATAGCCAGTGTGGCCACCTGTTTTTTAACCGAGCTGGCCATTAAAAAACTGCGCAAAAAAAGGTTTCGAAATGACGGCAGTGCAGTTATAACCGGCCTGCTCCTGGCCCTGATTGTGCCTCCCAGGATGCCCATCTGGATGGTGGTGGTGGGGGCATTTTTTTCAATTGCAGTGGTCAAGGAAGCTTTTGGGGGCCTGGGACATAATATATTCAACCCTGCCATCGGGGGCAGGGCTTTTTTGGCGATTTGCTTTCCCACCCAGATTACAGAATGGATCGAGCCGACCTATTTCCGGCTGGATGCCGTGACCACTGCCACGCCCCTGAGCCCGGATTTTACCTATCCCGGAACCCAGGCAGAGCTGTACCGGGATCTTTTTTTTGGCAATACCGGCGGATCTCTGGGGGAAACATCAGCCCTGCTGATTATCCTGGGGGGTATTTTGCTTCTTGCCCTGCGGCTCATTGATTGGCGAATTCCCATCTTCTATATCGGTACTGTGGCCCTCCTCTCTCTCTTACTGGGCCAGCAGCCGCTGTTCCAGGTGCTTTCCGGCGGGCTGATGATCGGCGCCTTTTTTATGGCCACCGATTATGTTACTTCGCCGGTTACCCGCAATGGGAAAATCATTTTTGCGGTGGGCCTGGGCATTATTACTGTGCTTATTCGCAATTTTGGGGCCTTGGATGAAGGTGTGGCTTTTTCCATACTGATCATGAATGCGTTTACCCCCTTAATTGATAAATATTTAAAACTGAAGACCTTGGGTTTGCAGAAAAAGAAGGAAGCATCTTAGAAAAATGATGGAAAAATTAAAGAAAACCAAGCCTTATCCCATTGCATTGCTGACCGTAGTGGTGCTGGTCTCGGTTTCGCTTCTGATGGCGCTAAACAGCGTTACTGCCCCCATCATTGAGGCCCGGCGGGAGGCTGAGATTCAGATGATGCTGGAAAATATTTTTCCCCAGATGACCGACTTTGTTTACCAGGATGACCTGTACTATATTATGGAAAATGATCAAGAGGCCGGTTATGCTTTTATCGCCGCCGGCAGCGGCTACGGGGGAGAGATGAGCATTATAGTGGGCCTGGATACCGATATGCGGATCAAAGATATCAGCATTATCAGCCATCAGGAAACACCGGGGCTGGGAAGCAAGATCCAAGAAGAAGCGTTTACCGACCAGTTTAAGGGCCTGGATATTACCCAGATTGATCTGACCCGTGACCAGGGCCAGATAGATGCCATAACCGGGGCCACTGTCAGCTCGGAAGCGGTGGTCCAGGCCATCAAAGAAGAGATGGAGCAAAAATTACAAGTCATTGATTAAGAGGGATTGCCTATGGATGACCAATTAAATGATTGCAATACTTGCCAAAAATGCCCCACGGAAACCAAAAAGGGTCCCGGTTTCTGGAAAGAGTTTGCCAAGGGCATCATATTGTCCAATCCTGTATTCGTGCTTGCCCTGGGGCTCTGTCCCGCCCTGGCGGTTACCGGCACCCTGGATAATGCATTGGGTATGGGCGGCGGGGTAATCTTTGTGCTTCTGGGAGCCAATATCATCATCTCCCTTTTGCGGAATGCCATACCCGCCTTGGTTCGGATTCCCATATTCATCGTGGTTATAGCCACTTTTGTAACCATTTTGAGCCTGCTTTTTGAAGCCTACATTCCGCCTCTACACGAATCTCTGGGCATTTACCTGTCTCTGATTGTGGTAAACTGCGTGATACTGGGAAGAGCGGAGGTTTTCGCTTCCAGGAACAGTGTAAAGCTTTCTGTGGCTGATGCTTTCGGCATCGGTTTCGGGTTTACCCTGGCCATTTTTATGATTGCCTTTTTCAGGGAGATCCTGGGTACCGGGGGCCTTTCCATTTTTGGGTTCGAGCTCTTTTCAATCCCAGTGATTTCGGAAACACCCTTTGGGTTTTTTATTACCCCGCCCGGCGCTTTTCTGGTCATCGGGGTTTTATTGGCATTGTTTCGAATGTTTGGGGTGATGGACAGTGAATAATCTTTTATCCATATTTATAGCCATGGCAGTGGTCAATAATCTGGTTTTGGCCCGGTTTTTAGGGCTCTGTCCCTTTTTTGGGGTATCCAAAAAA
>PWYO01000123.1 GCA_003567835.1 Actinomycetota bacterium
TTATAGATTTGGTCAATTTGCAGTCTGGCACATACATAAAGGAATACCTGATAGGCCTCATGGTCTTTTTTTTGAGGGCTGCATACCGCAATCTGGTTCACTCCCGCAAGTTTGGCGGGTACCGCAGCCATAATAAGTGATGAGGGATAAGGATACCTGCCGCCGGGCACATACACACCTACTTTTTCAATAGGATTGACCAGCTGGCCCATCTTTTTCCCTTTTTGGGGGCTTGCAAACCATGAGCCGCTTTCCTTTTCCAGCTGCTGCTGATGATAGTAATCAATATTTTGTATGCAAAGTTCAATGGATTTGACCAGCTGGGGATACTTGTCTTGGATATAGCTGAAAGCTTTTTTAAGCTCCCCCGGCTTTACCATGATATCCTGTAAACTTTGGGGTTGGTAGCCGTCAAATTTGCCTGCATACTCTACCACTGCTTCCGGTCCCCGTTTTTTTATATCCTCAAGTATGGCATTAACCTTGTTCTGGATCTCATCTGTAATGATTTCTTTGGGGCTTTGCTGTCTTGCTTGACAGACTTCATCAAGGCTGCAGACTTTCAAAAAATCAAAATCCATTACCATTTCCTTTAGTTTTTGTTCCTGTTAATATATTAAAAAAACCTTATTAATACAAGAAATAAATTGTATGGTCTCAAAACCAAAACTGATGATGCATGCCTGCTGTGCAAATTGCAGCCTGCATCCCTATATGCTGCTCCGGACACAGTATGATATGACCCTCTATTATTTTAATCCCAATATCCATCCCCGCCAGGAATACAGAAAAAGGCTTCAAGATGTCCGCTCTGTTTGCCAAACCTACCGTATTCCGCTGATCGTAGGGCAGTATCAAAAAGCCAAATGGTCCAAAGCCACTGCCGGACTTGAAGAAGAACCCGAAGGCGCAAAAAGGTGCATGGTCTGCTTTTATCTGCGGCTGCTGGAAACGGCCAGGATGGCAAAAAAAATGGGATTTGAACAATTTTGCACCACTTTAAGCATTAGCCCCCACAAAGATGCCCAAACCGTAAACCTTGCCGGCAATAAGGCAGCAGCATTTTTTGGGATACGCTTTCTTGCCAAAAATTTTAAAAAAGATGATGGGTTTAAGAAAACCATGCAGCTTTCAAAACAATGGAACCTATACCGCCAAAACTATTGCGGCTGTACTTTCAGCCGTACATAACTATTGATCTTGCTGCATTTTTTTGCGCTTGAAACGGGTAATCAGGGTGTTGGCAATGATAATAGCAGCAATGATGGCCACAATATTTAATAGATATACCGCCCTAAACGGCCCGATATAGGTGCTGTCTACCCGGTACGCTTCAATAAAGGTCCTATAAAGGGCATAAAAGATTAGGTAGGCACAGATAATCAAGCCGTCTGGAAGCTTGTCCGGTCTCCTTTTGTAAAACCGGTGCATGGCCAGAAGCAAAAAGAAAAGGGCGATATTGGCCAGTGACTCATAAAGAAAGGTAGGATGAAAATATTCTGCACTGGCATATTCCGGCGGCCGGTAAGCAGGCTCGATATAAATGGCCCAAGGCAGATCGGTGGGTATGCCGAAAGCTTCCTGATTAAAATAGTTGCCCCACCTGCCGATGGCTTGACCCAGCACCAGCGCTGGCGCGATGATATCGGTCCAGGACCAGAAATACAGTTTCCGTATTCTGCAGAATAGAAAAAGTGCAACCAGGCCTCCCAGCATAACCCCTTGTATGGCCAGACCTCCCCTGCGAAAAGCCAGAATATAGGAAGGATTGGCTGCATAATAAGAGAAGTTGACCACAACATGTACCAGTCTGGCGCCAATGATGCCGAATATTACCGCAAAAGGGGCAAAGTTGATGATCTCTTCCTGCCTATGCCCTCTGTATTTTGCTACCAGATAAGACACCACAATGCCTACCAGCAGCGCAAAAGCAATAATTAAACCATACCAGCGAATTTCTAAATTACCTATATAAAAAGCAACAGGATCCGGTGCCAATTGGCCTCCCTTCAAATATTAATGAAATCTCTAAAATAATACCATAAAAAACCCTAAATATTAATGCTATCCAGTACCGGAAAATATCGGGCAAACCATCCGGTTATCCGGATCATGGAATCGGTGACAAAAATAATGCCCAGTATCATTAAAAATATGCCGGAAATAATGGATACGATATTAAGATGCTTGTTCACTTTCTGGAGCACATTGGAAAACAGCCCTAAAAAAAGGGAAGCAAGGACAAAGGGCAGGCCCAGGCCTATTGAAAAAGCTGTCAACAGGAGGATGCCTTGGGCCAGGGTCTCCAGCTGACTGGCCATGAGCAGTATGGCAGAAAGGATAATGCCCACACAAGGCACCCAGCCAAAAGAAAATATAATGCCTATAAGAAACGATGAAAGATAACCGGTTTTGAGCCTTTCAGGAATTTGAAACCGCTTTTCAATATTGAGGAAAGGTAATTTGAACAGCCCCATATAATGAAGGCCGAATAGGATGAGTATAGCGCCCCCTACTCTGCCCAGAATGGAGGCATAGTCCCTTAAAAATTGCCCAATAAGGGTGGCAGTAGAGCCCAATGCTATAAAAATCAAAGAAAATCCGGCCACAAAAAGCAAACTGTTTACAAACAGGTAAATCCTTTCCGAGGCATTGATCTTTTTATTTTTGTAAATGACCTTGGTTGACATTAAGCTGATATAGACCGGCACAATGGGCAGCACGCAGGGCGAAATAAATGCTAAAAACCCTGCTATGAATGCTGAAAATATGCCTACTTGAAACATTACAGCCACTTATCCAATTCATTTTCCAATTGCTGCTTGGTAAGCAATCCCACATGGCTTGACAGCACTTCTCCGTTTTGGTCCAGTATAAAAGTGGTAGGAAAAGCTCTTATATCCCATTGCCCCATAATGGTATCCACACTGCCGTCTATTAAAATTGGATAATTGATGCCATACTCTTGCACAAAACTGCTAAGCGTGCCCTGATCTTCATCAGAAACGCCTATAAATTGCACACCTCTGTCTTTGTAGTTGGTGTACACTTCGATAAAATCAGGAATTTCTGCCCTGCAGGGAGGACACCAAGTAGCCCAAAAGTTTAGCACAACCAGTTTGCCTTCATAATCGGAAAGGCTGACCTGGTCTCCCTCAAGGTTTTGCAGGGTAAAGTCATTTTGATATCCTGGTTCAACAGTATCGGGTTGATCCGCTTGCTCTGGCTGTACCGCACACGCAGAAACAAACAGAATTGAAAATAGTGCTATGGTCAATAGGGTGATCATTTTTTTCATCATCATATACGCATCCTTCCTGATGCCCTTTTAGCATGTTTTGCTTCAACCAGCAAAACCGGGCATTCATGTGTATGGTTTTCTAAAATCAAATGTAAGCATGATTAAAAAACTATGATACTATGGCCAATTTTATAATGTCAATAACCTTATTATTAAAGCTATAGTAATACTAATATATAAACCTATACGCAAAAGTTGCTGTTCCTTGATGCATTGTTTCCTATAATCTGGGAAGATAAGGAAGTATTCTTGGGCCAAAACCACCTATGCGGGCAAACATGCAAGCGCTTGCCTGTTACAGCCATAAAAAAGCTGGCTTCTGCAAACCATGCTGTCCCTGGTTATGGCAAAAGATTTGCAAAATGCCGGCTTCGGCCAAAATCAAAAACACTTTCCAGGGCTCCGGTTTTTTTCTCTATATCTTTTTTTTCATCCACTTGGTTAAAAACATAGTCCCCATCATAGCCTACATAGAGAACATCAAAAAATGAGCGCATGACCATCCGCGCACAGTCAAAAATCTTAGGATTGCCTGAACCAGCACAGGAGAGGAGAATGCCGGACCTTTCTTTGGTCACAATCTTTTTTTTATGTTCATACTTAAGGGACCACAACCTTTGACAGCGGTCAATTAAAGCCTTGAGATAGCCGGATACAGTGGTGAAAAAAATTGGGGTGGCTACTGCTATAAAATCAGCATCTAAAAGCTGGGTATAAATCTGCTGCATGGGATCATCGATGATGCATTCACCGGTTTTTGTGCAGCTTCTGCACCCCCGGCACGGCGATATTTTCTTCTCGGCAACCATAATCCGGTCTATGTCGGTTCCTTGCACATATCTGTTTTGGTGCACCCCTTGCAAAAAACGGTCCATAAGCTGGGCAGTATTGCCGTCTTTTCTAGGGCTTCCATAAATGGCCACAATCTTTTTTTTCACCAATCCTCCTCCGTAAGATCATTCCATGCATAAAATGTATGCCTATACAGTCATCCCATATGCCTGGATACAGTTAAGCTGATGCGCGAATGACTAATTCAAACCATAAAACATATCAGAAGATATTTTCTGGCCGGGATCTACCACTAAGAAGTCCTGGCCATAATTTCCGCTGAGCAGCCTTTGAAAATATGCGCCGGTTCCCTGAATCTCTTCAAATCGTAAGCCCAGTTTTTCGGCTTCCTGCCGAGCTTTCTTCCTATACCTTTCAGGATGGTAATTGCCTGTATTGATAAACACCAGCCTTTTATAGTTTTTAAGCATTTCTTTTCTAATCCATTCCCAGGTCTTTTCATCATACTTGTCTCGAATTTGGCTAAATCCGGCCACCATAAAATCATCGCTATCCCCTATATAGCCCCTGGTAAGATAGTAGGTACCGGGCTCAAGCCGGTGCTGCTTTTTATAGGCCTCCACAGAACCAAGCAGCATGGCAATGCAGTCATCGCATTTGCTGACCACAAGATGGGTATTTTTGGAGACCAGCCCATCGGTTCCTTTCCCGCATAAGCCGTACCCCAGAATGATGACATCAGCATCCTGTCGCTGGTCAATTTCTTTTTGCAGCCTATCCCTTAATGCATCGCTTTTCTCATGAAGTTTTTTTTCAAGGGACAACACGTCCCAATATGGGGGCAAATTTTGCTTTATTTCATCATAGATCACATCACAGGTGATGAAAGCAACTTTTTTATTTTCCAGATTGATCATAAGACACCCCGCTTCAGAGTTTTCTCAGCCAGCTGGTCATCGATCCATTGAGCAGCTTAACATCCTGAAAATTGTTTTGGCGCAAAATTCGGTAAGCCAGATAGGCCCGATACCCTGTTTTACAATAAATGATGATCATTTTTTTCTTATCCAGCTTGCCCATATGATCCCGCAGGTCATCCACATGTATATGCACAGCCCCTTCAATTCGATTCTCATCATACTCCTGTTTAGACCTGACATCGAGAAGGGTAAAATCACTTCCCTGGTCCAGCAGTTTTTTTAAGGCGCTGCATTCTATAAAATCAATTTCTTTCTTTTTCATATTGTCCCCCACCATGCCCAGCATATTGATGGCATCCTTGGCCGTACCAAATTCAGGATGATAACAGAGGTCCAGCCCGGCAAGGTCTTCCACACTCATGCCTGCCTTTATGGCCGTAGAAACAATATCCGCCCGCTTGCCGGCGCCCTTTTTACTGATCGCCTGCAGGCCCAGGATCTTCCCGTTTTCCTTTCGGTAAACCAGCAGCATATGCACCATCTTCGCTCCGGGATAGTAATGGGCATGGGTGAGATGATGCAGCTCAATGATACCGGTGTCGATACCTGCTTGCTGTGCTTCCTTTAATCCGATGCCTGTTTTGGCCAGGGTTACATCCAGCACCTTGATGAGGGATGCCACACTGCTGGCATCAAACACATCGCTGCCCCCGCAAACATTATAGCCCGCAGTCCTGCCCTGTCTATTGGCAATGGATGCCAGATTATACGGTTTTCTAAGACCGGTAATTTCATTGGTGCACTGGCAGCAGTCTCCTGCAGCATAGATGTCGTTTATATTGGTGTGCAAATATTTGTCTACCTCGATGCCCCCATTTTTCCCTACATTGATGCCTGCATTTTTGGCAAGTTCCCCATTGGGCCGCGAACCTATACCAAAAAAAACAAGGTCTGCCTTTATTTTCTCCCCATTTTTTATTTGAATCCATTCTACCTTGCCGTTGCGCGTAATCAGTTTTGAAGCATCATGGCCATAGCGTATTTCTATGCCTTCGTCTTTAAGATAATTGCTGAGGTATTCTGTGATTTGGGCATCAAAAAGAGGCAATAGCTGGTTTTCCTTTTCCAAAATGGTTACTTTCATCCCTTTTCGTATAAACGCCTCTAAAAGTTCCAGCCCAACAAAACCGCCTCCGATGACCACGGCCCTTAAATCTCTGCCTTCCAGACGGTCCAGATATCTTTTTAGCTTGATCCCATCATCTATGGTCTTTAATACAAACACATTTTCTGCGTCTGCTCCCTGGAGGCTCAGTTTCACAGGTTTAGAACCTGTGGCGATAACCAGTTTATCCCATCGGTCACTAAAAACACGGCCGTTTTTTAAATCCTGGACTTCGATGGTCTTGCTTTCTGGATCAATTTTAGTAACCTGGCATCGTACCTTGACTTCAATATTGAATCTTTGCTTAAAGCTTAGGGGGGTATTGATTACCAGGCTGCCGATATCATTGATAGTTCCGGAAATATAATAGGGAAGCCCGCATGACCCATATGAAATATGTTTGCCCTTTTCATAGAGCACAATCTCCGCATCTTCACTTGCACGCCGAATCTTTACTGCAGCAGAAGTCCCAGCCGCGACCCCTCCGATAACAATCATTCTTTCAGCCATGATGCTCCTATCTGCCTTTCTTCTATGATGCTTCTTTTTTTAATTCATACCCCAGTTCCTGGACCAGGTTAAAAATCTTTTTCGCATCGATGAGTTCTGATTCATATGCAACAGATACTTTTTTATTTTCCAGATCAACTTCTGCATCCATGATGCCTTCAGTGCGACCAAGCGCATCTTCTATTTTCTGGACACAAGCCTTACAGCCCATGCCAGAGACCAAAAAAACTTCTCTTATTGGACCCATGTACGAAACACCCTTTCTTTTGATCCATCCTGCTCCAGCAAACCTGCAGCCAGGCTGCAGTCAACCGAAGCTGGGAAACGACATTACAGCATTTTTCCGCTGCATACCGAAAACCAAGACAATATTTTTTAGAATACAAAAACTACAGAGAAAAAACAAGATATATCCATATTTAAATATATCTTAATTAGCTAATATTGTAACCCTAAAAAAGCCCTGCGCATAGACAGGGCTTTGGGTGCTTTATTTGATTACCTCTTTTTGCTCCAGAAGCGTTTTTTTGATAAAGTCTATTTCTTTCTGAGACAGCTCCTTGGCCTTCTTGTAGTTTTTGATGGCATTGCTTACAATGTCTTCGTATTTCTTTTTGGTAAGATTTTTTGCTTTATCCGCTTTGTCCTGCACTTCTTCCCTGATATCCAGCATCGCTTTCCTGATGTCGGACCTGAGTTCTTCACCGGTTTTGGTGGTCAGAAGCATGGCGGTCACCGCTCCAGTGGCAAACCCAATCACAAAGCCTATGAAAGCACCTTTCAAACTATCATTATTGCTGATTTGATTCATTGACTCTCTCCTTCGATTGCTTAGTATTTGGTTATTATATGGTAATGATACCATGTACAAGTGAAATGATAAAAGGGCTCAAAATTTGGTATAAAAATTTTTCCCATAATATGCTTTAATAAAAAACCATATGAAACTGTATACTTGCAACCGACCAGAGACAAACCTCGATGCGGCATTCAACCGGGTCCCAACCGGAACATATCCTTGGGATTTTCCTTCATTTAGCCTTTTCTATCCATCTGCTTATGCCAGCGGAATCCCTGAAAATGATACCACTTTCTGCGAAATCATCACCCCAGGCAGTCTGGACAATCCGCTAAAACTGCTGATTTTCCTACACGGTTTTTCTGCCAATGACCATAAAATGGACCATTACCATTATTTCATCCATCATATGGTCCGCAAAGGCTATACCTGTGCTTTCCTACACCTCCCTTACCACTTACACAGGACACCGCAGAATGCCAAAAGCGGGCAAAGCCTGATCTATTTCGATGATGTCCAGACCTTGTACTTTTTCCACCAATCCGTAGTGGATATAAGAAGGCTTATAGACATTATGGAAGGCAAAAACCTCAAAGAAATTCATATTTGCGGGCTGAGTATGGGCAGTATGGTATCCGTTCTAGCCATGGCTCATGAGCCTAGAATTGAAAAAGGCGTTCTGCTCATAGGCGGAGGCCACTGGCAAGAACTGCACTGGAATGGCATACTGCGTTTTGTGCTGAAAGGCAATTGCGTCAAAGGGGGTCAAATTGACCGCAACCAGTGCAAACGCTATTATGCGCAATTTCCAGACTTTCTTATTCAGTTAAAAAAGCTTCAACCTGACTTTGTTGATCTCAACCATCTCGGCCCCCTGGACCAGTATGTAGCCAAAAAATGTTTTCTCTGTGACCCCCTTGCCTTCGCCCACCGCATCGATTCCTGTAAAGTGCTGATGCTCAATGCAACATTCGATTTTTATTTTTCCAGGCAATCTACACGGAGGCTTTGGGAAGAATTGGGAAAGCCGGAAATCTTGTGGCCGGCAAATTTCCATTCAGGAAAAATTATCACCGATTCCCATGTTCTTCAAAAGATCAATCATTTTCTGAATGCTTAAGGGCCTTGCGCTTTCCACCCCAGCCTGCCTTGTTTAAAAGGAGGTTTGCCAGCCATTTGTATTTGATGCTGACCGCCCCTTCCGGACATAGTTCACTGCAGCAGAAGCACCTTAGGCAACGGCGGTAATCAAACTTGACCTGTTTACCTCTTATTTTTATAGCCTGGTGGGGACAAACTTTCTGGCAGGTGCCGCAAAGGGTGCATGTTGCTTGATCTGTAACCGGATAAGGATTAAGCAGGGTTTTTGCCAGGGGCATCAGATATTTGTTGGCAAATCTGTTCTCCATCACCTGTTTTCTGCCTGCCGTGGTGGGGAGAATAAAATCCTTTATCACATACTCTGGTGATATTTCCCCCCTGAGCTGGATATCATCAAAAGCGGGGACCCCTTCCAACCGTAAAAGGGGCAGCGATTCTGTGTCCAGGCCCATCAATTTGGCGACCACTGCATCCATGGCCAGGCAGTCGGTGCTGGCCAGAACCAGCCCTATATGCCTGGGGGTACCCTTCATACCCGGACCCTCCCCTTCCATGCCCAAAATGCCGTCCATGATGCTTAATGCCGGCTTCATATGGCATGCAATATCCACCAGCATCTGTGTAAAAGCTTCAACAGATGTAAACCGCAAATGGTGGCCTACTTTGGAAAAGCCGGGCACCACACCAAACATATTTTTTACCGCCCCGGTCATGGTAGTCAAGGTATGGGTTTTCCATTTACAAAGGTTTATAATCTTATCTGCTTCAAGGGCGGGGTTTATAACATCAATCTTTTTAATCGCTTTGCCCTCTTTTAGGGCAACCGTCTGATATCCGGGATCTTGGTTGAGCACACATCCAGTCTTCTGGGCTACATCCATGATCCCCGTTTGCCTGTAAACCTTGTTCAGTTTTTCAGCTGTATAGGCAATGCCTGCCCCGGGACTGTCAGCAATGGTAATATTGCCTACGGGAATATGCTGGGAAATGATTTCAATGCATGCCTCCAAAAATAAAGGATGTGTGGTTACCGCCCGATCCGGCTTTGCGGCCAGTAAAAGATTGGGCTTTAGCAGAACCTTGTCATCAGGCTCTATGATGTTCTCAAACCCGCCCAGAAGGCCTACCGAGCGTGTCAGTGCATCCTTGAGCAAATCTTTTTGGTATCGGTCGCATTTGATTACGCCCACTTTCATGGTATCACCCCAAGTATCCGTTTTTATATATTGTTTTTACAGCCAAAAAGGTCCCCCGTTGGCTGGGTTTTGCTTATTCTTTAAAATCCACCAGCGTTCCGCCATTGCCAAAAAAACGCCATTCTCCGTCAGGCATAGGTCTGGAATCGCTATAATCAAGACTGTCGCTGCCGTGATGGTTGCTGGCAGTCAATCCTGCATCTTTCCCCCAAGGAGGCTCCTCCAGTCCATCACTGCTGCAATGATCGGGAAAACCCAATTGAAACCACATGCTGCTCCTTGTATTTTTCCGTGAATAGGCCATTTTTACCATATATTTTAATAAAAAACCAACAGCGTTCATTTTTGCTTTCAAAAACAGTTCACCAAAACCAGCCTGGGAAATCCAGTTGAATGCTTTTAACATTGTGGTTGTCTCCCAGGGACAATGACGGTTATGCCTGCAGGCACAGTGAAAATCATTCCTTGCAGTCCAAATACAGATAAACGCCAATCGTTTTTCAGTGTACGGTTCAAATCCATAGCCCATCCTTATTATTTCTGCAGCCAGCTTCATAATTTATCCATTCTTGGCACCGATAAGCTGCAAATGTGCCACTGATTGAGGATCAATGCCCAGCACCCTGCAGCCTTCCATATCTGCCTTTAGAGCATCATAAGAGCCTATCATCACATTTTTTGGCGGATTGCAGTGCTTGCCTCCCCGCAGATGGCTGCCTTCTTGGCCAATTTTTCCGTCTATGATCGATAAGTTGATATCCACATATCTGTTCAGGTCATAAATGGCTTTGTCCACCCCAACCCGATGCACATCACTCCGGTTATAAGAGAGATAGCCGCCATAGTATTTTTTCGGCAGCAGACCGATCAGGTTCTTGCAGCTTAAGGTTGCTTGGGTTATAGAATGCGCTTTGAGGGCGGGCACCGACAAAAAATAATAGCCTTCCGAAAGAATTGCCGGCAAATAGATTTGCTTGTAAACCATGGCCCCTTCATCACTGAATTTGGACAGCGGGCAACGGTCTACATCCATAAGACGGGCACCGTATTTTTTGGCCATGCTGGTATAACCCAGCTTGCTGTATGCTTTTTGAGTATCACAGCCGCCTGACCCTTCCAGGATCACCACATCAATCTGCTTTTTGCGGTTCAATACATATGCCATAATGGCGGCCAGGCAATCCCTGTGCGTGGTACAGGGAGGCGGGGTATCTTCCAATAGATTGGGCTTTAAGATGATCTTCTCAATGGTTTCCAGCTTTTGATCCCAACCAAGCAGGTCCAAAAGCTTTGCCACCGATTCTTGATACCCCTTATAATCTACTTGAAACATAA
>PWYO01000293.1 GCA_003567835.1 Actinomycetota bacterium
AGCCAGCTCATTGCGGTTTAAATTCAAAACAATGCTTTTGGACTGACTGTGCCTGTATTGCTCGTATAGGTAAGTGCTGACTTTTGCTCTTATTCCTTTTATAGAAAGGTATTCTACTTTCTTGTTCAGCATTAATGCTTTCTGGCTGAGCAATTTTAAAAAATTTTCAACCAGGGATCTGTGCCAGGGGCACAGTTTGGGGCATTCTCCTATTATCCGGGCCTTGGGAATAAGCAATATTTTACAGGATTTTAAGGCCTGGACAGAATTTGGCCATTGGGCCAAATGGGAGAAGGCTATCATTTCTCCAAAAACCTCACTTTTTCTTAGGGTGTTTATCACTACCCGGTCCCCATTAGGCTTTTCACTAAATACTCCTGCCAGGCCATAAAGGACAATGCCAACGCTGGTAAAGGAATCCCCGGATATGAATATATAATCATTTCTTTTGTAGCTCTGTACCCTGGGATTTAAACATTTAAGCATAGCCGAAATAGCTTCCTGGTCCAGGCCTGCAAAAAGAACTGATTCTGAAATTGTGCTATGGTATCTCTCCAGCATTATAACACCAATTTATTCAATTATGTATCCATAGATACAGCTATTGGGACAGAATTATATTATAATCGTGGTACTATTAAAAGGACTATAAGTAAAAAATGGAGGAATACATGGATAAAATGTTCTGTTTTCAATGTGAGCAAACTGCAGGCGGAAAGGGATGTGTAAAAACCGGTGTATGCGGTAAAAAACCGGAAGCGTCTAACGAGCAGGATGAACTGACCTGTGCCCTGATAGGTCTGGCCAGGGCTGCTCACGGAAAAGATATCCCCCGGGCAGCGGATGAACTTATGTTTCAGGGTCTGTTTGCTACTGTAACCAATGTAAATTTTGACCCGGAACGAATCAGACAGTTAACCGGCAAGATCAATGAGCAAACGCAAAAGTTAGGTGGAAGTAAAGTTTTCCCAGCCCAAAAGTTATGGTCGGGAGATCCGGATACAGTATCATTGAGGTCAACGCTTCTGCTGGGGTTAAGAGGTATGGGTGCCTATGCCTGGCATGCATATGTTTTAGGAAAATATGATGAGGAGGTCACCCGGTGTGCCTATAAAGGCATGAAGGCACTGGGGGAAGAACATACTGTTGAACAGTGGCTGGACTTATTAATGGAGTTTGGCCAGATAAATTTAAGATGTATGGCATTATTAGACCAGGCTAATATTTCTGCTTACGGAGATCCGGTTCCGGTAGAAGTAACCACTCATATACAAAAAGGCCCGTTTATAGTTATAACTGGCCATGACCTTCTGGATCTAAAACAGCTGCTGGAACAGACTGAGGGAAAAGGCATAAATATCTATACCCACGGGGAGATGCTGCCGGCTCATGGTTATCCGGAATTAAAGCATTATAACCACCTGAAGGGTAATTTTGGAACTGCCTGGCAGAACCAGCAGAAAGAATTCGATAATATACCGGCACCTATATTGTTTACCACTAACTGTCTCATGCCTCCAAAAAAGAGTTATGCGGACCGGGTATTCACTACTTGCGTGGTGGGCTATCCCCAGATAAAACACATACCTGATTCTCCTGGGGGCGAGAAGGATTTTTCTCCTATTATCAAAAAAGCTATAGAACTGAGAGGGTATAAGGAGGAGAAACAATTTAAGGGAATAAACGGCGGCTCCAAACTATTGACCGGATTTGCCCGAAAAACGGTTTTAAGTTCAGCAGACAAGGTAGTAGAAGCAGTGAAATCCGGGGCTATCAGTCATTTCTTTCTGGTTGGCGGGTGTGACGGAGCTAAACCGGGAAGAAATTATTATACCGAGTTTGTAAAACAAACTCCCCGGGATTCATTAATATTAACTCTGGCCTGTGGAAAATATAGATTCAATGATCTGGATTTGGGAAAGATCGGAGATTTTCCCAGAATAATGGATATGGGACAATGTAATGATGCCTATTCAGCCATAAAAGTAGCCACTGCCTTAGCTGAAGCTTTTGATTGTAATGTAAATGAGTTACCATTAACTCTGGTGCTTTCATGGTATGAGCAAAAAGCGGTTTGCATACTGTTAACCCTTCTGGCCCTGGGTATTAAAGATATCTACCTGGGACCAACTTTACCTGCTTTTATATCGGACAATGTTTTAAGTGTCCTGGTGGATAAATTTGGTTTAAAACCTATAAGTACTCCACAGGAAGACTTGGAAACTATACTGAGTTAATTCTGATTATAACATTGCCAGGCAGGGTGTCTTTATCCTGCCTGGTTTTTTTAAAATTTATCATAATTTGCTGGCCCTTACATATATCCTCCTGCCATGCAAAGCGTTGTATGGAATTCGGGGAGTTCCTTTATACAAGTACCCTAAAGAAAGTCCCCCACAGGCACTTTCTCCATACCAAAGATCTTAAGAAATATTTTCTCTTTAATAGAAATCTAATTAAAGACCTCTCCGGGATCTCGGGAGATCGAAAAGGAATACTATGTAGGTACCTACAACTTCTATAGATTATTTTCTGGTCTCCATATATATAAAAAATGATATATATGCTGCAGGGATCAGAATTAATCCAGCCCAGAAGCCGATAGTGCCAGTAGCTTCATAGCCTACCATTCCGTTAAATTCAAAACAATTGCGACAGCCATCATCACAGCATATAGGGATAAAGGTTGTTGCGATAAGACCGGTCACCAATCCAATAATTGCACCTATTGGAAAAGATAAAAAGATCGTAATGATCAAAAAAATAATTTTATTTTTTCTTTTTAAATTACGGTAAAACTTAAACATATCAAGATCTTATTTGCATAGTGTTGCATATTCTAAAGTTCTCTCAAATTATATGGGTACCTGAATCTCTCAGGATACCAGTCTCCAAGTCTTACATCATCAATTGCGGGCACATCTACCCTGCATCCTCTTTTTAAGGCTTCAGGTAATAAATGGTATCCCAGAAACCCTGTTCTCCCGACAATCATTATCTTTATTTAGATCTTTCCTGCATATATTATATATACAGACAATTATATAAATTGAAATCAAAATATAAATTTTTTTTTAATTGCGCCGAAAAAATCAAGTAAATTATTTATACAATAACATTAATTTTTATCTTAACCAATGCTATTAAATTACTTATGATTATATGGACTGCTGGTTATACATGATGTTATGGTTTAAGGTTTTGTCCAACTTTTAGAGGCATGCCAGTTTCTATGTTTAAGGTAATTATTTTAAAATCGAAACATATTGTAAGATTTATTTGCCCGGAAGTATTGCTTCTGAAAGGTCTCCTCCTAGTTTCCCGAGAAAAATAGAAAAAGAAGCAGCTGCAAGGCCTGCGAGTATCATTATCAAGTTAATCCAGATATGATTAAACCTGAAAATAAGAAGCAAAACAATAAGTGCTGCTGAAGAAATGAAAAATCCCATGCTTAAATAAATTTTTTTAATTAAGTTTGGTCTTTTTGCTTTTTTGAATCTAAGTATACCGTCAATTATACCTGATACCGCTCCTGCTATTACAAAAAGTGGAAGTAAAACGGATAAAACTGTGGCTGTGTTAAAAAAGATATTGCTAATTTCACCCGATAAAAAAGAACCTGCAGCAATAATTAAAACCAACAGAATTGAAGTTGCTACCGAAAAGTGGACGATTATGGGGTGTATGTGAAAATCTAGCAGCCCCCTTCTTTTTATGGAAATATTATCTTTATAGGACTCAAAATAATGACTCGAAACCCCACATGCCGGGCATTCCCTCTTCAATCTGCATGATAATATTTTATACCCGCAAGTTTTGCAAATAAGTAAATTTCCCGAATCCATGTGATACAAATGAATAATTATATTTGAAGATTCTCTTCATTTTTTATAATTTTAAAATTTTTATCTAACAAACAATACAATTTATATATTTGATTGCCTATGCCTTTTATAGTGAAGCGGTCCTGGGAAAAGCACTTGAAGGATGCTTAAGGGAGAAGGCAAATATAGCCACCAAATTCCCTGGGCCATTTTATTAATTCATATAGTTGTAATGAGACTTGTACTAGATTATAACATAATTTATTCATCCGATAGCCCTTCAAGATCCGAAAATATTAATTATATAAATAGCGCAAATATGCTATAATCACTCAGTTAAAAATGGATATAGATTTTAAGCCGGAAGGCAATAATGAAATATAATTAATTATTATTCAATTATTTTTCACTGCTTCAGTCTTCAAATCAAATTTTGCAATAAATATATCTTATTACAATTATTAGCCATGCAAAAAAATAAATATGGCATAGATTATTGAAGGTAAAAAATTATGGAAATTCGTAATGTAGCGATCATCGCCCACGTTGATCATGGTAAAACCACCCTTGTTGATTCTTTTCTCCGCCAGTCAAAGACAAAATTAAATAAGGACGATGCCATTGCTGACTGCATAATGGACAGCAATGAACTTGAAAAGGAACGGGGCATAACAATATTTTCGAAAAATGCGTCTATAATATGGCACGGCATAAAAATAAATATTATAGACACGCCGGGCCATGTTGATTTTGGAGGAGAAGTTGAGAGAGTTTTAAAGATGGCCGAGGGTTCGTTGCTCCTGGTTGATGCCCAGGAGGGTCCTATGCCGCAGACAAGATTTGTATTAAAAAAAGCGCTTGAACTTAATCATAAAATTATTGTAGTAATAAATAAGATAGATAAACCTAATTCAAATATAGATAAGGCATTAAATGATACTTTTGACCTTTTTATCGATCTTGGTGCAGATGATAAAACTGCAAACTTTCCTGTTGTCTATACCTCTTCAAGGATGGGGAAATCAGGTTTAAAACCTGATTTGAACCTGATGCAGGATATTACTCCATTATTTGATGAGATCATACACTATATTCCTTCCCCTGGAGGTTGCGGGGACCTGCCTTTACAGATGCTTGTTACTTCAATAAGCTGGGATAATTACAAGGGCCGTATAGCAACATGCCGTATACATAATGGAAAGATTGTATCTGGACAGGAAGTTATGCAAATAAACCGGGAAGGAAAGAATAAAAAATGCCGGCTTACATCGCTGATGACTTTCCAGGGGCTTGCCAGGAATGAGATCAGCCAGGCAGCAGCAGGTGAAATTGTGGCAATTGCAGGTATACCGGATATTATGATCGGTGAAACAGTGGCTGATATTGACAAACCAATAGCCCTTCCGCTTATAGAAATCGAGGAGCCTACCGTTAAAGTAAATTTTTCTGTTAATACCTCTCCTTTTGCAGGAAAGGAGGGCCAGTTTACCACTTCAAGGCAGCTCAGGGAAAGATTATATAAGGAACTTGAGAATGATGTTGCATTAATGGTTGAAGATAATCCTGAAGGCGGTTGGATCGTCTCAGGAAGAGGTGAATTCCATCTGGCTATTTTTATTGAAAGATTGCGCAGGGAGGGTTATGAGCTGCAGATTTCCCAACCACAGGTGATAACTAAGACTGTTAAGGGGAAAAGATATATACCATATGAAGAAATATTTATATCTGTTCCTGAACAGTATTCCGGTCCAGTAATACAAAAGCTGCAATGCCGTTATGGCTTGATGAAAAAAATGGAAATAAGAGAAGGATTTACCTTTCTTGAGTTTACAATACCGACACAGGGCTTGTTCGGATACAGGCGGGATTTCATGACTGATACGCGCGGCAGCGGGATAATGAACAGTCTTTTTTATTCTTATCTTGAGGATAAGGGGGAATGGAAAAAAAGGGAAAGGGGTTCAATGGTTGCATGCGAAAGCGGTATAACGCGTTTATATGGATTGACCAATCTGCAGGACAGGGGAGAGTTATTTTATGGAGTAGGGTCAAATGTATATAAAGGCCAGGTGGTGGGCCAGAATTCCCGTAAAGTGGATATATGGGTAAATGTATGTAAGGAAAAGCAGCTGTCAAATATGCGGTCAAAGGGTGATGGGGGCATGGAACATTTCAATGTTCCCAGGACAATGAATCTAGATGATGCCCTTGAATATATTGATGAAAGCGAACTTGTTGAAGTAACGCCAAAATCCATACGCATCCGTAAGAGAGCATTAAGCGAGCTTGAAGCAAAAAGGAGCAGGAAAGTTCCCAGGCACTAAAGGTTCCGGCAGTCTATGCTATCAAACTCCCTATTACCTATAAAATAATAGTATCCTTTTTCCCTGGCTGACCCTATTACCTCTGAGATCTTATTATCCTCTTTGACATAGCTCATAATAAATAATTTTTTCCAAAATTTTTAGCAATATCCAGGTAGCCAGTCGAAATCCCAATATCTATATCATTATTTTTTTCACCTTCCAGGTAATAAAGGCTTTCCCTTCTATACCGTCAATTGCAGCAAGATAATCCGGATCTTCGAGTAGGATCTCAGCATTCTGGGGTATTATTAAGAAATCAGGATTTAGAGACTTTGCGAATTTAGAAAGTCCGATGACAAATCCGATCATTCTTTCTTTCGAGCCATCCATTCCTTGCATTTCAAAGTGGGCATAGGCATCGACCAGGTCCAGATAACCTCCATTATAGCCGTTTTCTATAATTTTCCTGAGCTGGTCATATATGATTCCCTGCCATTTTTCAAACCATGAGAAACCTCATACCCAAAATTTGATTTTTGTTTTACATTTTCATGCCCAAAAAAAACAAATATGCTGGCTAAAATAATCCCAATCCTATACAATGATAAACAACCATCTGGGGACATTTTTCAGGGCCTATGCCGTTGCCCCATACCACTTTCTTATATGATTGCAAAAGGGGAGAAATATGCAGTACCGAGCATCCTATTTGCTGCATGATGCGGATAAACACCCTATAGAAAAAGGTGAAAATGCAGCTGCATGCATCCAAAAAGATTCTCTTCACCTCTTGCCTCAGCTGGGGGAGGCGCTATTTTTCTCACTCCGTGATATTACAGACATCGCAAAAGGGGACCATAAGGTCCACATTGAGCTGTCCTGTCAGGAAAAACTCACCTTATACCATCTCGGGTACCGCTATGATGATTTCCTAAGGGACCTTTTTGGGGCCCGAAATGAATTATTGCTAAAGGATATGCTGATGCATGAGCGTTTAAAAAAAACGGGTGTGAAAGCGGAAATTGATTATTCTAAAAACAACCAAACAAAACTCGAAAAAGAAAAAGGCGAGACCAGGCTCTATGAAACCGGGATGGTGTTCATCCCTGAAAACAATCATATAGTACGAATACCTTACAGCGATATGACGGAAATCAAAGAACAGGATTATGCTCTGATGATAAGCACGGATTATGATGAGAAAATAGTATTGTCTAAAATGGCCAGGCAGTTTGATCCTTTCAAGCAAGCACTGTCTGAAGCAATCAATGCCTTATCGGTAAAGACCCAATCCATGCTCAAGGAGCTGGCCCCTGGTGTGAATGCCTCGGTCATCAGAAAAGCGGCAAGGCATATGAAAGAGGGGAGGGCGGCAAAAAGAAGCATGATTGAAGCCATATCCCCGGCATTATGGCAGGAACTGGAAAACAAACTGGAAACAGCCCATATACGGGAGGAATATGATTTCCTGCAGTCAATGGCAAAAAAAGAAAAAATATGTATTGGTTTTAAAAGGGGGCTTATGGGGGATCTTACAGGGGAATATATATGGTTTCTGATTCCCATAATCAGTGATGATCCCAGTCAGCCAGGCAATGCCCTGGCCATGGAAGCGGGATCACTGGAAAAAAAGGGAGGCAATGCCACCTATTTCTTTCGGATAACCAGCAGGAAAGACAGGTTTGACCCAGATCGCTGCAACCAACAGGTAGACCAATTCATAAAAGATCTGAACCGAGCCATGGTATCGGTGAATTTCCGCAGAGAACCGATTTATCTGCCGGAACAGAGATTGCAGGAGCCGCGCTATAGGCATTATAGGTTTGCAGTGGACCAGCTGCCTGAGCTTCGCAAATTAAGACAATTGTTTATAGGCAGAGTCTTTCACCGAGACCACCAGCAATGGACCCATGATATTAGAGACCTGCTCACCTTCAATGTTACCACAAAAAATGATCAGGCCAAGTGGAAGGATGAGCAGCCGGAGCCTGAAAAAGGAGAAACGATTGCTTAAAACTGCCATATATAATCAAGGAGCATGAAAGATGATCGGATACAAGCATCCTTGCCGTTATTGTGATCAGCTAATACCCCCACAATCCAATACCTGTCCTCATTGCGGAAAGATCAACCCACTACAGCTGCGCTGCCCCCAATGCAGAAGCCCCATACAAGAAGACTGGAAAGTGTGCAGCAGCTGTGGGCTTGCACTGCAGATCAAATGCCCGCAATGCGGGGAAACCACTTTTTTTTCTGATTACTGCCAGCATTGTGATGGCCGCTTGGCTATGGTTTGCTCTAACAGGAAATGCAGAAAAGAACAGCTGCCCATTAGCGGAAATTGCAACCAGTGCGGAAAACCGCTTAAAAAATTATCATAATCTTAGAAGAAAGGACGATTATGCTTCAGTCATTTACCAGCAATTACAAAGACAACAGCACAGAAGCAGGGTTTCAGTTTACTTTTTTGTGTGACCTTTGCAGGGATGGATACAAGACAAAATTTATATCTTCAAAAAGCCACGGCAGGGGCAGATTTTTCAAAAATGTGGGCAGGATTGCCGGCGCTGCCGCTTCCATGACTGGAAGATATGGGGCAGGCTACGGCATTCGCAGAGGCGTAGATGCCTTTTCTGACCGTTACAGGGGCATGTCTGCAGAATGGCATAAGGAGCATGAACAAGCTTTCGGACTGGCCCAAAACGAAGCCAGGGGCCATTTTCACCGATGCCCCAAATGCAATAAATGGGTCTGTGAAATGGATTGGAATGAACAGGAAGGTCTATGCGTCAAAGATGCCCCGCGCACCAATGTGGAAGTGGCCTCCGCAAAGGCAGAGAAAATGGTTTCTGACATCAAAAAAAAGGCTTCCCAGACCGAAGTGTTCAGTGGAGAGATCGAAAGCAAGCAGACCCTTTGCCCCCAATGCGGCAAACCATCTGGAGAAGGAAAGTTCTGCAATAATTGCGGCGGCAGTCTTCAGATGGTCCAGTGTGAAACATGCGGAACCAGAAGCCCGGTTGGGACCCGGTTCTGCGGCGAATGTGGTGCAAAAATCATATAAACTGCCGGCACCGTCACCATAGGCTTGGATTGCAGCCGCCATGGTAAGAAATAAGGCTGGTCGGTTTTTGGGTTGGCTCTGTTAAACAGGCTCTCCATGAAAAAGGGTGGACACGGGGTTCAGTAAAACTGGTTTTTCCCGTTGACACTATGGTGCTGCAAAGCCAAACACCATGCAAGTATCTCCAAAACAACCTGTTGGCTGGATGGGGCAACTTTGTGTATGCTTTTTTAAGTGCATCTATAAAAGTTTGAGAAACTTGGCTATTTTTATGCAATGACCTGCACAGGATCAACCCATCTTATGGTATGCATGTATGGCAAATCCCCAAGCATGTTTGCAGAGTAACTTGTGCCCGGTTTCTTTTTGGGCGGCCAGGGCCATGATTTGTTTTTCAGGTGATGACCTAAAAGGCATCTACAATCATAAAAAAAAAGACTGATTGAAATGCCGTAAGCATTCCTTATAATAGGTATGATGCTTGAAAGGAGGACAAAATGTTTACAAAAAACAAGATTATCGCCATAACAATCATAACCCTGTTTGCTGCGGGGCTATTTGTATGGGGCGGATGTGCCAGACAAGAGCAAAGAGAAGTAGATTTTGAAACCCTGTCAGCCGGCTATTACAGCCAGGTCTCAGAACCCAGCCATTATGTTATTGAAGATCAGCAAGAATTTCAGCAAGTATGGGGTAAAATAGAAGAAGGCAGCCCGCCGGACATCAATTTTGAAAATCATATGGTTGTAGCGGTTTTTCAGGGAGAAAAGCCCACCGGGGGTTTTGAGATTACCATTGAATCAGTCATTGAAGCCAATGGCAGGCTCCAGGTATATGTCCAGGAGACCGCGCCAGGACCTGATGATATGGTCACCCAGGCTCTGACCTATCCCTACCATATGGTAAGGGTAGATGCAGCAGAAAAACCGGTTGATTTTATGGAACGTTAAACCAGAACAGCAAAAAACCAGGCTGCGTTTTTTTAGGCTGCGGTGACCCTTTGCTGTCATATTTTCCATATCATACGGTGAATTGCGGGCCAATAAACAAATGGAAGAATCGGGAATAGTTGTGGTATTTGCCGAGCAATTGTGTTTATAATAAAGGCTGTAAAAAGCCCAAGGGGGTCAAGCAGGGGGGAAATTGCGATCTGGCCAAACCATAAGTGCTGATGCGCTTATATTTTTTTAAAACCGGCAAACCATAAAAGAGTGCTTTATTAAAAAAAGAATGAAACAGTAATATGAGAAAAAAGAAAAAAAAGAAATTTGTTTTTATGGACAGCATCACCCTGGTAAGCCCCACCGGACAGAGGGCCCAGAACCTCAGGGAGTTTTTAAACATCCTGGAAAATGCCCCGGACAAGGTCATCTTTCACCACCTCTACCAGTCCCATCTAA
>PWYO01000033.1 GCA_003567835.1 Actinomycetota bacterium
AATCTTGGTATTGTCTGTAGCGGTGGTTACAACCGTATTCTGGCCATAAAGAAATATATGCGTCAAATGCATAAAGGTTGTGAAGCCTTTTTCTCCCTTATGAATAATATCTCTTTGGCTTACTTTTTTTGATGTTCTTTCTGTATTTTCACCCCTTGCCTGGTTTTGCCGCAATGGGGCAAAAAATATTTTTTTTATCTCTTCTTCGGCTGCATCCCCCGCTTCCCTGCACCCAAACATCTTTTTAAGGCTGTCATTGGCAAAAAGCAGTTTTTTGGTATCCATGCTGTGGGCTGCAATTCCAATAGGAATATTGCAAATGATGGTATGAATAAGTTCATTTTTTTGAGCCAATTCAAGTTCAGCCTTTTTCTGGGAGCTAATATCGATGATAAAGCCCTCCAAAACCCGAAGACCCTGTATGCTTTGCAGATGATGCCCTACTGCAGACACCCATCTAATCTGCCCATTTTTTGTCTTGATCCTATAACTGACCTGGTATTGATCATTTTCTTCCAATTGGCGGTGTATGGATTCTCGCACCAGCTGTCTGTCCTGGCTGCAAATGATATCTTCAAATGCCCTCTTGTTGTTCATGATAAAATGCGTGCGCTTATAGCCGGTTAATTTTTCAAAACCCTGGTTGAGATAAAGAAATGTCCATTTTTCATCATCCAAACAGCAGAAAACCGCACCGGGTAGTTTGTTTATGAGGGAGGTTTGGTCTGGATAAAAATTATCTAATATTCTTTCTATCTTTTTTTGGCTAAAATCAAAATTGCCGGTTAGCTGCTCATAAATATGGCAAACTTTTTTCATAAAAATTGATTTGAGCAATAAATAATAATTTCTTTAACAATATTATCTTATTATAAATTCCAGGACGCTGCAAGCCGTCCTCTGATGCTTGCCCGGCATACTTTTGTTTTTGTGGTTAAATTCTTTGGCTTACCCTGCACATAGAAACCCTTTTTTGGCATCAAAATGATATAATTTTGACCATGCTGTTCATCTGCACAGCTAGCCAGTGTTGGGTTTAAGCTTTTTTTTAAAGATGATCAACATAATGACCAGCAAAACCGTTAAAGCCATAAAAATTGCAGCAAGGGCCATGGAAAGCAGCATGCTCGATCTTACTGCCAAACGCACCAGATAAGGTGTAAGCGCTTTTGCCAGGCTTGATGAGGCAAAGATAATAGTCACAACCAAACCTTTACCTTGGCCAAATATCCCGCTGCCTGAAGCAAGCAGCAAGGGAAACATGCCTGAATAACCCAACCCGGCAACCCCCATCAATACCAATATCACGTTCTTGTGCGTAAAAAAAAGCATACATGAAATTGAAAGAAATCCCACCAAAGAAATATAGAGCATGATCTTGTGGCTGCTCACTCGGCTGGTAAAAGCACTTATCGTCACCCTTCCCCCTATGACAGCAAACCAAAAAACAGTAACTGCCAGCCCCGCGCTATGGGCACTCAAAAACCTTTCTGTTCTCAAAAAAGTTGGTGCCCAAGTAAAAATTACCGCTTCAGAAATACAATAGGTCAGGATTATGAGCACAACAAGGGCATAGGTTCTATTGTTTTTTCGGTTTTGTAACATATTCGCAGGCCATAGCTTTTTTCGGCCGCTATTTTTTGCTTTTTTATGGTTTGGCTCCGCTAAGAACAAGAGGGCAATAGCCAAAATTAAGAGGGGAAACATCAACAAATAAATGGATTGCCAGCTATAGCCCCTGCCTACAAGGGTGCTTGAAGCGAGCGGCCCAAGGGCTGCACCCAAAGGGTAAAAACTGATGGCCAAATTGGCCAGTCTGGCTTTGTCTTTGATTTTGCTTTCCATAAGGTTTGTATTTGCCTGGATATACACAATGCCCAGCACATATCCGCTTAAGGCATACACTGCAAGCAGCGTAAAAAGAGCGTTGGCCAAAAAGAGAAAGGTATTTAAAACCCCCAATATGAGAAAAGCGGCCAGCATAATTGTTCGGTTGCCAAACCTGGTATTGTACAAAAAAGCAGTGAGCCTGCCTGCAATCCCGCCCAATGCAAAGGAAGTGAGCACAAAACCAATATCCTGTGGGCTTGCCGGTATAGAACCGCTAATTTCGATTAATATGGAAGTGGGGGCAAGCATGAAAACTGCAAAAATAAAAATGGCCAAAAAATTTGGGCTCTGCTGTATATACTGTTTCATGCTGTTCTTCAAAAAATCCTGCTTTTTAAACGATTAAAGGCATCTTTTTAAGATGCCTTTAATGAAAAATATGTATTTGTCGATACCAATCAGTGAATCTTATCCTTAAGGGTTTTGCCTGGAGTAAATTTTGGGACTCGCCTAGCCGGAATCTCAATTTTTTCTCCCGTTTGGGGATTTTGCCCGGTTCTTGCTTTTCGGTTAGAAACCTGGAAGGTGCCAAATCCAACCAGTGATACTTTGTCCCCATCCATTAAAGTGTCGGTTACGGTTTCTATGGCAGCATCCATCACTTTGCTTATATCTTTTTTGGCTATTCCGGTCTTTTCTTGAATTGCTTCCACGAGTTCTGATTTGGTCATCAGTCTGCCTCCCTTTTCTTTCTTGCTTTTGAGATTATAAACATGATTCGAATACAAATTGTAGACAATTTCATATCTCGCTATTACCATTATACATATTTCAATTTGCTTTGTAATTCTTTTTTGCAGATAAAATGGGTAGATGGAAAGGTTCACCAGCAGACATGAAAAATAAGCGTACATGTTAAAGGCTTTGCTGTATGCGAACGGCTACAGAAAATATTGGGTACCCGGTCTTTAAAAAAGGCATTTTACAGCTCTTTTGGGTAGCCTGATTTTCATAAAATTTTTGCTATAATAACCAGGAAATAGTTTTAGCCTCCTGGACCCATACGATACATTATAAAAGAAATGAAAGGAATACCATGGCTGATGTGCTCCGATACAGAAAAGAAGATTTAATCAATTATACAGTGCAATTTATGGCAAAACTGGGGGTACCCCAAAAAGACGCCAAAATTGTAGGGGATGTCTTAATCACTGCAGATTTGAAAGGCATCAGCTCTCATGGCCTTATAAGGCTTAGCTCCTATTATGGAAACCGGCTTGAAAAAAAATATATGGATCCCCAAACCCCCTGGAAAGTTATAAAGGAAACCGAAACCACTGCATTAATTGATGGGGGCAACGGGGTAGGACAGGTTGTCTCTTATCATGCCATGAACCGGTGTATACAAAAAGCAAAGAAGTCCAAACTGGCAGTGGTAACCGTCAATCACAGCAATCACTACGGCATCGCCGCCTATTATGCCATGATGGCCTTAGACCACGGGATGCTGGGCATCAGCCTTACCAATTCTCAGCCTTTGGCGGCCCCCACTTATGGGCGTACAGCGGTTTTTGGCACCAATCCCCTTGCGGTGGCCGCACCATCTGAGAAACAATATCCTTTTGTGCTGGATATGGCAACCAGCACAGTGCCCATAGGGAAAGTAAAGGTATATGAGAAAAAAGGGGAAAAAATTCCCCTTGGGTGGGGCATTGATGATGACGGAAACTTAACCGAGGATCCCAAAAAAGTACAAAGCGGCGGTCCTGGAGCAGTGACACCGCTTGGCGCAAGTGATATCATGCGAAGCTACAAGGGATATGGTCTGGCAATTGTGGTGGATATTCTTTGCGGGACCCTTTCTGGGGGACCCAACCTTACCGATATTGGGTTTCCTCATGAGCCCAGGGAATCCAATGTTAGCCACTTTTTTATGGCCATAGACATAGAAGCATTCAGGCCTTTGGTCGATTTCAAAAAACAGATGGATTGTCTGATCCAGAGCTTAAAGGATTCACCGAAAGCACAAGGAAGTGACCGGATTTACGTAGCAGGGGAAAAAGAATTTGAAAATGAGCAGGTCAACCGGCAAAAAGGTGTACCGCTTTTGGCCAATGTGGTAAAAGATTTAGAGAATAATGGTAAAAAAATAGGGGCGCCTTTTACTGTAAAACCCATTGCCTGACTGCTTCAGTAAGATTGGAAGCTGCCAGTTTGGTATTTCTGAATACAATTATGGCGTTTTTTATACAACTAGGCCTGAACATGACTCTGATTAGTTTCAGAAGGCCTGCAAGCCTTCTGTTTTCAGAAAAATCTACCATGAAAGAAGGCAGGTTCTGGCCGGCTGTATCAGAAACAGCCCTGATAACCGCAGGAGGGATCTGACGTTTTAAAGCCTCCCTGCAAATATAATAGCTTTCCATATCTACGGCCTGAACACCAAATTTCTTATATATGTCAGCTTTCAGGGTTTGGGTATGCGCCAGAACATTGACTGTAGCTGCCTGCAAACCCCTGCATGATACATGTTTAGGAACTGCGGTTTTAAGCATCCCATGACAAATCATGTTTTCTCCCTTTTTTTCAAGTCTTTTGAGGCTTGTGTAGACACCCACCTCCCCTATAGCCAACTGGGGGTCAGTGGCTCCGCATAGGCCCACCATGGCTAAGGCTGATACTTGGGCATCTTGAATCATACCGGACAAATGATTGGCTGCATCCCTGGCCCTTTTTTCCCCCATACCGGTTAGGGCCACCCAAACATTCCGCCCTTTATAATCACAGCAATACACCAAAATGTGCCCAATTTTTCTTTTTTGCTTTACCGTAAATAAACCAAGGAGCCCTGAAAGCTCAATTTTCAGGGCTCCTAATATAAGGTAGGAGCGCAATTCCTACCCCTTATAGATTTCAATGATTTCATTTAAAAACGCCAGCGCCTCTTCTTTGGGCCTCTGGAACGTATTTCTGCCTATAATGGAACCGAATGCACCGCCCTGCTTGATTTGGGTTATTTCATCCAGTACATCCTGTTTTCCTTTGGCTGGACCTCCGGAAAATACAACAATCCTCTTTCCGTTAAAAGCACCCTGTATAACACTTTTTACCCGGTCTGCAAGTGTAGAAAAAGGAATGTCATGTTTGCTGTAGACCTTTTTTGCATTTTCCAGCTCAAGGTTGTCGGTTGGTGGTTTGACTTTGATAATATGGGCGCCCAGCTGCGCAGCAATTTGGGCCGCATAGGCCACTACATCTGCGGCAGTTTCTCCTTCTTTGCTTAAATTGGAACCTCTGGGGTAAGACCATATCACCACTGCAAGTCCTGCCAGCTTTGCTTCCAGGGCCATTTCCTTGATCTCTTCGTACATCATCTTAAAATTTGCACTTCCGGGATAAATGGTAAACCCGATTGCGCTGCATCCCAGCAGCAAAGCATCTTCTACAGATGCAGTGACCGCAGGGGTGGGGTCACTGGATTTTCCCATCAAATCATGATTGTTGGCCTTAAGGATCAGTGGGATCTGCCCGGCATATTTCCTGGCAATGGTCTGTATGGAACCCAGCGGAGCTGCATGTGCGTTCAGACCCGCTTCTATGGCCAGCTTGACATGATATTCAGGGTCATAACCATCGGGGTTGGGGGCAAAACTTGCCGCAGGCCCGTGCTCAAAGCCCTGGTCCACAGGAAGGATGACCATTTTCCCTGTTCCGCCCAGCTTGCCCTGCATCAGTATGCGGTATATATTGCTTACCGTTCCCGGATTTTCGCTGTCATACCAGCCCAAGATCTCTTCAATTCTTTTATGCATTGCTCCCCTCTCTTTTGTTTACTTTCATTTTCATTATAAAAGTTCAATGGTTATTAGTAAAACCAAAATTATTATCAAATATATATTTACGTATTTACATAAATATGCTAATATTTATGCATATGAAAATCCGACATGGTAAAATTATTTCTGCCATCATCATGCTTGTGGCTGTTTTTGTGCTTATGCCCTCTGCGGTTGGCGTACAGCCCAAACAACCATTCATATGGCCCATAGAAGGAGAAGTGGTTACCGGGTTTCGGGAAGCCTATTGGGACCAGGACCGGCAGCGGTATAGAAAGCATACCGGCATTGACATCAAAGCCAAACCAGGCACCAGGGTAAAAGCTTCCGCCAATGGCCTGGTCAGCTATATAGGAATCTCCCCGACCGGCGGGCTTACCCTGGTATTGCAGCATAACCGCAGCATAAAAACCACGTATCTGAATCTGCAGTATGTGACCGTAAGCAGGGGGGATGTGGTATTACAGGGCCAGCATATTGCAGCAATCGGAGCCACAGATGATCCTTCGCATCCCGGCGTACACCTTCATTTTGGGACCGTATACAACGGTGCCTACCTTAATCCTGAACATCTTTTGGCCATAGATTATTCAAGCATATCCCGGTTTATATACTTACAGCACTTTCAAAACGATTATTCTTTGATTCATGCACCCGTTTCTTGGCATTTCCCTTTTTAGGCCAAACGCTGAAGGGGATTTTCTTTCAGATGGAGGCGTCTTGTGTTAACACATGTTTGTACAGGGCCTTGCCCAAACCGCAGTCATGGTTGGTGTCGGTTACAATGTCTGCTTTTTCTAGGATTTTAGGATATGAATTTTTCACTGCAATATTGAGGCCGGCAACCTCAAACAGGCTGAGGTCATTATAGCTGTCTCCCAATGCAACTACCCGGCTTTTGGGAATTCCCAATTTTTTTAAAATTGCAAGCAGGGCATTGCCCTTGGTGGCTTTTTTATGCAATATGTCAAAAAAATACGCTCCAGAACGGACAATTTGCAGCTTATGGCCATATTGCTTCCGCAAAAATCCATCCAAAGGATCCGTTTCTTTTATGGGTATACTGATCACTGCAGCCTGTCTGGAAAAATAATCGGTCTCAATTTGATCTGCTTTGATAATCTTTTCCCCTACTGCTTTAATGTGTTCCATATTGGGATGGTATTGGTCGTAAAATATTTTTCCATCTCCCAAACAAACCAGAGGGCTGTACCCCCTTTTTTTTATCACCCGTATCAGCCCAAAAAAATGCTCCTGGCCCACCAGAACCGAATGTGTGATTGTAAAATTTCTATCTATGGTGGTCGCTCCGCTCTGGGTGATCTGGGGCAGTCCCAGGTCCAATTCTTTGATTAAGGGGTAAACAGCATCAATGGTTTTGCCCGTGGCAAGAATTATGCCTATGCCTTTGGCCTTACAGGCTAGCAGTGCTTTCTTATTATAGTCAGGAAGCTTTGAATTTCCGTCTAATAAAGTTCCATCTACATCGGTTACAATCAACTGAAACATATTTCTTTCTTTTACCATACCCATGGTTTCAAACTTTTGGTTGTCTGGCAACCCTAGGTATGGCCTATTTCTGTTTTAATATATATTCAAATACCGCTTTGCCCAAACCGGATTTATGGTTTTCATCGGTTACAATATCCGCTTTTTTGATCACTTCCGGATAGGCATTTTTTACCGCAATATTGAGACCGGCGACCTCAAACATACTGAGGTCATTATAGCTGTCTCCGAAAACCACTACTTCTTCTCTTGCCAGACTCAACATTTTCATGATCTGCTTAAGCGCATTGCCTTTACTTAAGCCTTTGCTGAGAAAATCAAAAAAATATTCTCCGGATCGTATAATAAATAGCTTTTGCCCAAATAAATCTCTTAGATATGCATCAATAGGATCGGATTCTTTTGCAGGGACGTGCACACTGACTGTGTTTTGTGCAATACTTGGGTCCTGCAAGCTGTCTACCTGTAAAAGGTCCACACCAGCATTGACAATATGGTCCATATTGGGATGATAACAATCATAGACCACCCGCCCATCCAGTAAAGCAGCTGTGGGACTTGCACCATAACCCTTGATTTCTTTTATAAGCGTATAATAATCATTTTCACTGATTACTTTAGACTGGTAAATCCGGTCTAAACTTTTGGCAATCACCCCTCCATTTAATGTAATTTGGGGCAGGTTTAGGCCAAACATCTCCATTAAAGGGATGATGGAACTGATCGATTTTCCTGTTGCAAGAATGACCTTGATGCCTTTATTAAGGCAGGAAAATATGGCTTTTCGGTTCAGTTCTGTTACCTTGGACCGGTTATCAAGCAGTGTGCCGTCAACATCCGTAACCAATAATTTATACATATCCGTATACCGTCATTTTTTTAACATGTTTTTGTTCAAGCATGCACTTCCAGCAAATGAACAACAATGTATATTACCAATAATGAACATAATAGGCAACTGCCCAATGGCGGCAGGATAAACATTTCCTCTCTTTTCTGAATCATGGTCAGTCTTCGGGGTAAACTTTACGCAGAGGGAAAAATGGCGGTAACTGAAATAGAAGCATGCAAAAAAAGAGTGCAGATACTGTAAAAGCACAGCCATGCTTCTATTGGATTTTTGAACACATGGCCAAAAACGCCCAATGGCTATAACCGCCCCAACCGGAGGGGGCATATTTTTTTAGCGATATTGGCTTGATTTGTTTATATAGAAAAGGCTGCCTCTGATAGAGCCGGTATGCTATTTATGCCAAACACCGCAAGTATGTGTGGTTATAGCTGCAGGCCCAAACACAGGATGGCATAAATGAGTGCCTCAAACATGTTGATTTCACTGTATTGAAAGCAATGATCAGATTGATTCAAATGCTCCAATCATGCTTTTAAAATTTTGAAATTTTTCCATATACCTTTTGTGCATATCTGCATCAGGTTTAAATACAGACTTGACATTGACCATTCTATCAATAGCCTCTTCGATGCTTGTATTCTCTAAACCCATGAGCACAGAGATTGCGGTACCCAGCAATCCCACTTCTTTTAAGGAAAGGGTCTCCAGTTCAATATTGAGTGTATCTGCAAAAACTTGGCACCAAAGATCACTATTGGAAGCGCCTCCGGATAATACCGCACGGTTTCTGTACACATTTCCTTTTTTCAGGTTGCCAATGTGCATCAGGTGCGCAAATGCCACCCCTTGATAAATAGCATAAATCATGTCAAACACATCATCGGAGGCATTGATGCCGGTAAAAGAACCCATGGTATTGCCAACCAGCTTTGACCTGTAAATAAAAGGAAAATACAGAAGCTGGGATTTCTTTTTGAGGATCTTTTGAATCCCCATATCTGCTTTCTTATACAATTGGGTCCGATCCATGTTTTGATCATGCATTTTTTCAATAACCGACTTTAAAAACCACTCATAATTGACTGCCGATGTAGGGCTTGCATCCATATAGAAATAGTTTTTTGAATCCGCATACAATAAGCAGGCCATAATATCTTCACTTTCCACAATATCTGGGCCTACTGCTGTATTAATGTTCCAAGTGCCGCTAATAATCGAATACTTGTCTGTCTTGTGCAGTCCGCTGCCTACAGCACAGGCAACTACATCCATCAACCCACACATCACAGGTGTACCCGCAGACAACCCGGTAACCGCAGCAGCATCTTTGCTGGTATACCCGGTAACCTGGTAACAGGCCTTCAAATCTGGGAGGAACTCATTGATTTCCTCCAACCCGTAATATTTATATAGTTCAGGATCATAGCTTTTCTGATCCAGGTTGAGCAGGCCCGTATTGCCAAAATCCGAATAATCGCCGGAACAGCTTCCGGTAAGCTTAAATTTGATCCAATCCTTGACCTGCAGTATTTTGTGAATTCTTTTAAAATTGGCATGCTCATTTTCTTTCAACCAGTGCAAAAGCGGTATGGCTTGGGCGCTCCACATATTGATTTTGGTCTTTTCATAAAAAATATCCTGCTTGCTCCGGGATTTTTCCACAAAATCAAGCGCCCTGGTATCCATCGAGGTTACAGCATTCCTGATTGCACATCCTGAACGGTCTACCAAAAAAATCCCTGCCCCAAAACCCGTATTTCCTATTGCGGCAATATCCGATGGGTTGACCCTGGATTTCACAATGGCATTGTTTATAATGGATGCTGTTTTTTCCCACAATAAGTTTGGATCGATTTCCGAGAAGCAGTCATGGTCTATGACTGTATTTAAGCCTGCATCCGAGCCGAGCATACGTCCCCTCAGGTCAAATATTGCAGCTTTTATGACTGTCAGGCCATTGTCGATGACCAAAATGTTTTTTTTCTTTTTCATATTTCCCCATGCTGTTTTTTATTATTATTGAATAGTCGCTGTCCATGCATACTGCCCAAGTACACAAAAACCAAAACATGAGACCCTTCCTCCACCAAAGTCTTCTTACCCACACCGGTATATGACCTACCTGGGCAACACGCGTCCCCTAAAGGCTTTAAAAAAACATCCGGGTAAATAAAGATTTACTTTACGGAATGCAATGCTTTTTTCAGCAATTTTATTTCTTTTTGGTCCAGCTTAATGGCTCCTGCGGCGGAATTTTCTTTCGCCTGCTGTTTGTTCCTGGCGCCGCACAAGGCAACAATTGCCTCTTGGGATGTAAGGGCAGCAATGGCTATTTGAGCAATGGTACAATCGTGTTTTTCTGACAGCGGCCCAAAATATTCTTTGAGGATCCCATTGATTGTTGTAATTTTTTCTTTGGAAAAAGATGGATTATCTTTTCTTAAGTCCCCCTGCTCAAACTGCCTATCCGGGCTTAACCTGCCGGTCAGCAAG
>PWYO01000209.1 GCA_003567835.1 Actinomycetota bacterium
AGCGGCGGATTGGCCTAAAAAATACATGGATTCAGCAACAATCCAGCCCTAAATCAACATATGTATAATTTGTGCATAATTTTTCGTATGAATGCTTGACACAGATATGATTTAAGTATATCCTACTTAAATAAGAGGATGAAGTATATTGGATAAAAATACCATTGAAAAGAAATACCAAAAGCTTAAAAAAAAGATCGACGCCTTAGATTTTATTTCAACCGGCAGCATCATGAAAGTGTATAACACTTGCGGAAGGCCTGGGTGTGAATGCTACAAGGACAAAAGCAAAAAACACGGACCTTATAATATATGGACACGCAAGGTTAACGCTAAGACGGTTACCAGAACCCTGACCAAGGAACAGGCAAGAATGGCCCGGCAATATGTAGCCAATATGCGGAAGTTTGAAAAAATTACCAGACAGATGAAGGACCTGTCTGCCCAATATATCCAAAGTTTTAAGAAGAAGTCCAAAAGGGGTGGGGGTTAGCAAAAAAATATAAAAGTATGTATCGGTAATAAGTCAAAGAGATTTCAAGTTACATATTTACATATTTTTCAAGAATCTTATTTACATTTTAAAAGATTGGGTTTAAAATACGGCAAAATCATCATAAAGATCGGAAAGGATCAATCGTTTTGCATCCATTGTGGGCCAATATTATGAGAATGGCCAAATTGATATTTCTTGTCCACCTTCTTTTATTCATTTTCATTTTTTTTGGTTTTGGCTGTAAGACGGAAGCGCAAGAAATCCATAATGGTCAGGAAAGGACACAAGCCTTTGAAGAACTGGTAGACCAGGTAAAATCCAGGGAAGAACGGTCAAAAGCATTCGAAGAACTGGTGGCCCAAGTAGAGGCAGAGGCAGAGGCGGAAGCAAAGATCAGAGCTGAAATAGAAGCAAGGGCTAGGGCAGAAGAAGAAGCTAGAAAAGAAATGCTGGCAGAAGAGGAAGCAAGGCTGCACCAAGAAGAAGTTGCAGAAGCCGAGCAAGATCCTGAGCCCAATCAAGATGATCCGGATGAAGCCGAACAAGATCCTGAGCCCAATCAAGATGATCCGGATGAAGCTGAACCCAACCAAGAAGAGGCGCCTGATGCAGAACAAGAACCTGAACCCAACCAAGAAGAAATTGCAGAAGCTGAACAAAATTCTGACCCCAATCAAGAAGAGGCGCCTGATGCAGAACAAGAATCTGAACAGAATCCCCATACCGGGCCCCAAGTGGTTACGGGTAATATAAACCAATTAAGCGGTTTGGAAATATCGGATTCGGTCCAAAACGGCCGCCCACTGGCCATAATGGTCCAAAACGCGCCGGGTGCCAGACCGCAATCCGGCCTCATACATGCGGACATCGTATTTGAAACAGTGGTAGAATACGGCATTACCCGGTTCCTGGCCCTGTACTCGTCATATGATGCCGAAATCATCGGTCCGGTGCGGAGTGCCCGGACATACTATGCTGAATTGGCGAGGAGTTTTCATTCTATTTATACATTCTGGGGAACATACCATCAAGCCTACAGCATCATTGGCAGCATGCAAATGGATATATTTGATGCCCATAGCAGATTGCATGTGCCGTATACCAGCGCTGGCTGGAGGGATCACAGTCGGAGCAGCACATTCTGGCATACTGCGTTTATTAATACTTTTGGGATTAAAGAAGACAGCAAGTCGATTGGCTATGCGCTTGAAGGGGGCCAGTCCTTGATGCAGTTTAAAGTAGATGCTGATGAAACCCAAAGAGGAGACATAAACGATATTACGGTTAATTTTTCTTCAAAACCATACCAAGCCAGATTTTCCTATGATATGGATACGAATCAATACCTACGGTTTATGGCCGGGGAACCTCATGTGGATCATGAAACAGGCCAGCAGATTCAGCTAAACAATGTAGTGGTGCTGGTTACCGATATTACCGGACCCATCAATCATATTGGACATATGAACGTGCGGACTACGGGCAGCCATGAACAGGGCAAAGCATATTATTTTATAGACGGTCAGGCCATTCCGGGAACCTGGGCGAGAGAGAGCATCTTTGACCCCTTTGAGTTTGCTGATCAAAACGGCAATCCCATACTATTCAATAGAGGCGCAACATGGATATGCCTGGTCCATAGCACGGACCGTCTATCTTTTTGATTAGAAAAATTCAAAGTATGTGCAGCCCCATGGATGCATAAGTCCCAAAAACAGGCATAATGGGCTTACTGTGCTCAGGCTGTCATGAACAGCAAAGGGCTCTGGGGCAGCTTTTTTGAAGCGTTTACGGCTAGAAAATTGTATGCAGCCAAAATATGCAATATCTGTTCATCATCTATGAAAAAATAACCGGTTTATTGAAAATGGCTGCACAGCTTTTTTTGGCCCCTAAATCGAAAATAGGGGGGCTTACCGGATGCTGCGCCCTATGGCTTTTTCCATGCTCTGCAAAAGTCCCTTACTGGCTTATTTTTTCCAAAGCTTGGGCTGCAGCAAGCCTTACCGATCGGTCTTTGTCCTCAAGGGCAGCTTTTAGCGGAAAGACCGCTTCGGTACTGCCAAATTCCCCCAAAGCTTCTGCAGCAGCCCAGCGCACATAGCGGTCCTGGTCCCCAAGTGCCCCAACCAGGGGTTTTACCGCAGCGATGTTGCCGATTTTTCCCAGCGCTTCTGCTGCCATGTGGCGCATAAACTTATCTTTATTTTTCAGGCATCGGATTAAAGGGCCGACTGCGCAGTCACCGATTGCAGCCAGGGTTTTTGCCGCCGCCCGCCTGATAGGAAAACTGTCATCCTTGAGAGAAGAAATCAAGAGATCTACTGCGCTGGGGCCCAAAGCGGCTGCTTTTTCCCAGTCACCCTTGGCCACCCAGTAGGAGGCCTTATGCTTGCGCAAATCGGGCTTCCAGCCCAGCTGGTCCAAAGCTTCTGCAGCAGCCCAGCGCACATAGCGGTCCTGGTCCCCAAGTGCCCCAACCAGGGGTTTTACCGCGGCGCTGTTGCCGATTTTTCCCAGCGCTTCTGCTGCCCTGTGGCGCATGAAACGATCCTGATCTTTTAATGCAGCTAGCAGCTTGTGCACTGCTGCATCTCCTATTTGGCTCAAAGAGAGGGCTGCGGTACGTCGGACATAGCGGTTTTTATCCTTAAGGGCCATGATGAGGTGTTCGATGGCTTGTTCTGCTCCGGTTTTAGCCAATACTTTGGCCGCGCTGCAGCGGATATGATGGTCTTCATCTTGTATGGCTGTTGCCAGCGGCTCAGCAGCGCTGGGGCCCAAAGCGGCTGCTTTTTCCCAGTCACCCTTGGCCACCCAGTAGGAGGCCTTATGCTTGCGCAAATCGGGCTTCCAGCCCAGCTGGTCCAAGGCCTTGGCGGCTGCCTGCCGGACTTCATGGCTTTGATCATCAAGCGCGCCTATGAGCGGATCAAGGTTTTTCAGGTTTTCCATTCTGCCCAGGGTAACCGCTGCCCGGTACCGGAAATATTGATCTGTGTCCTTGAGGGCCAAACCCAGCGCCTCGACAGCGCTGGTGCCCAAAGCGGCTGCTTTTACCCAGTCGCCCTTGGCCACCCAGTAGGAGGCCTTATGCTTGCCCGAATCGGGCTTCCAGCCCAGCTGGTCCAAGGCATTGGCGGCAGCCCGCCGGACTTCATGGCTTTTCTTATAACCCAGGGCTTTCGCCAATCTGTTTACATTTCCACTGGCGGCCAATTTTTTTATATTAGGGGCACCGAAAATAGCCATTATTTTTAACGCTCTTCTTATAGATTTACCAAAATAGTTGACCGTAAAGGCCGATTTAAACAAAAATATTGTTAAACATTAATATAGTAAAATTATTCTCTAAAAACAATTCAACCCTTATTTTTTGCGAACAATATCTATCAGTGATTGACTAAATTTTTCGTTTTCGGCAATAAAAGGCGTATGGGCGGAATGATGGAACACCACCAGTTCTTTGGAGGGGGCTTGGAGTTGCTGGTAGTATTGTTCTGCCAGGACAAGCGGTGTATTGTAATCATGCTGACCCATAAAAAAGTACACCGGTACATCAAGGGCATCAATGGAGGCCGCGTAATTGAATGGTTCCATAATCCCCTGGGCATGCAGCGGGCCTCCGCCCCGGTTCATGCCTTTGAGCATACGGTAATAGTCCGCAAAATGATATTCCGGGGCTCTGAAAGCGATCATCGCCAAGGATGCAAAGCTTTGATCGAAATTTCCCCCATAATGACCGACCATCTGAGCAAGCTGTCTGTAATCGTGGTGGTAGGTCCCAGGATCATGCAGGCTTTCCAATTTGGTTAGCCCCTGGTCATCTTTTGCCTCTTCCATTTTTTGTCTAACCCAGCAGATGGCAATCTCCACCGCTCTCCGGTTATCCACCACCTGACTGACCCCGACATAGCTATGGAATTGGTCTGGGTAAGCATCAACCAGCTTGATTCCCAGTTGGGTGCCCCAGGAATGGCCCAATAGATAGATTTTTTCCTGGTCCAGCTCTTCAATCAGGTAGTCGATTAAAAAAATGGCATCGTTTTTGAACTGTTCAACGGTCATGTCCTGCTCAGAAAATCCGCGGTGGTTTGATTTTCCTGCGCCCCGCTGGTCCCAATGGACCACTACATAGGCTTCTTCCAGTTCTTGGTCCAGAAAATGGGAAAGGGGCATCTGTGCCGCCCCTGGACCTCCGTGCAGCCAGAGCAGGACAGGGTTGTTGCGATCCCTGCCCCTGATAGAAATCCATTGCTTCATGCCGTTGATCTCAATGGCTTCCAGGCGGGCAATGCTGTTTGCCACCAACTTCCCCTTTTGGTCATAAAAGGGTCTTGCTGCAGGCTTTATGCCCAGAAATAACAAGGCGGCTGCTATACATAGACAAAAAATGATGAGCACCGCCAGCAAAGTTTTTTTTAATGTCAACAATAAGCGCCTTATGATGCACCCTTTCATGCTTATTTTGTTATCAGCATTTTAATGGTATGGTACTTTTTTGACAACGATCAAGATGGTTTTTGATAGCAGCAGAGAACCTTTTTGACCGCAGATAGCAAGTACGGCAGCGCCAGTCAACCTTAACAAACCGGCAGTCTATGCCCGGATAGGTTAGAGGCTGCGCCCACATTCCCGGGCCAAGCGTTTCAGGTAGCGGGGGATGATCAAACGGATAAAACTTTTTACAAGCCATCCGCGGGCCCGTCTTGGTTGTATTTCTATGGTCCACAGCACTCGTGTATGGCCAGGACCCAGAGGAATGAAATCCACCTGCCCTAGGTGGAAGTTTACCGGAAAAATCCAGGAGGGGTTTTTTACTGTATAAATGAGGCGGCGGGGATAATTGACGGATATGATTTTTTCCCTGATACCGGTTTTTTTTAAAATTGGAATCCAGCGGGTACTCCCGCAGCCGCGGGCACCGCCAGGGTTTTCCAATTGAACACGGGGACCCAGCCCGGCACCTTTTTCCCAAACATAGTCTATCCAGGTGGACCACACAAGTTCACGGGTTTTCTGGCAGTACTGGGTGTACTGGATGACCATATTTTTTTTGGCAACCATAGTCTGATCACTTTTTCATGTTCTACAATTTCAAATACAGGTACAATCCGGCAAAAATGGGCTCGGGAAAACCGTATAGCTTTAAGATCTGCATTATTTAAAAGCCCGGTGTCACATGCTAAATCCCGCCAAAAGGGTAAACAGTGGCCACCATATCGTTTAGCCAGGATTCAAATGGCTGCTCTGCGGAGCCATTGCAATCATTGTACCAGAAGGAAGACCTATAATCAGCCAAAACCAGGTTTTTGTGGATGAAAATGTACTTTGTTCATCAAATAAGTAAGGGAAATTTGACTCATATGATTAAGTAGCATATAATATGGATAAGTATAAACTTAATTAAAAAGAATGAAATGCTATGGAAAAAGCTTTTCACATATTAAAATTGTTGTCTGATCCTACCAGGCATAAAATTATCAGGCTATTGCTAGGTTATGATTACTGTGTGGGAGCCATAGCCAAAAGACTTCATATTTCAGAATCCGCGGCATCCCAGCACCTTAAGACGCTTCGCAAAGCAGGTATTGTGAAAGGCGATAAAAGGGGTTATTTTACCCATTATGTTATAGACCGTAAATTGCTTAAACAGGCTGCAGACTATCTGATGAGACTTTCAGAAGTAAAAAAAGATTTTCGCTGCAGCAAATCAGCCAAGGACCTATGTATAAAAGAAAAGGAGGAAAAAATGGCTACCGACCAATGCCAGCATCCAGAATTGAAACCAAGAAAAGGGAAATGCAGCAAGCAGCAAATCAGGCAATGTCATGGTGATGAACAAAACCATCCCTGTGACACCGACCAGAAGGACCAATAAAAAAGCCTGATTTTAAAAAGATAGACCCCGGGTTCGGCCGGTCTGGGCCGGCCCCGGGGCTGGATATGCGGAGGCCAGATCGTCCATGACTGCCGGCAGTCTTTGCCTGCGGGGCAAGGTAGAGGACTTGCTTATCCATTTTTGCCGACCCGTGATTGACATGGCTTGTCAAAATGACTATGATTGGAATGTTTGTAAAATATAGGTCCGCTTATGCAGGTAGGTATTATTGGCTTGCCCAATGTGGGCAAGTCTACTATTTTTAATATGATTACCAAGGCCCATGCAGAAGTGGCCAATTACCCCTTCTGCACCATTGAGCCCAATACAGGCATTCTTCATGTGCCTGACCAGTATGTGGGAAGGCTGGCCGCCATTCACCAATCAGCCAAAACAACACCTGCTGCTATCAAGATTATGGATGTGGCTGGGCTGGTAGAAGGGGCCAGCAAGGGAGAGGGCCTAGGCAACCAGTTTTTGTCCCATATCCGTGCCGCGGATATCCTGGCCCATATTGTCAGATGCTTTGGGGATGAAAACATAGCAGGCCCCCATAAAGGCCCTGCTGATGATGTGGATACCATCAATACCGAGCTTTTACTTTCCGATATCCAGATACTGGGCAGAAGAGCGGAAAAAATGCAGGCAGCAGCCAGGATCGGGGATCGGGAAGCATCAGAGAAGCTTGATTGTATCAATGATCTTTTGGATACATTGAACCGGGGGGAGGTTCCTGAGCCAGCCATGCTTTCTGCTGAACAGGTCCACTACCTAAGGGAGATGGATCTTCTAAGCTTTAAGCCCGTGCTGTATGTGGCCAATATGGATGAAAGCAGCCAGAGCAGAACCTTCTACCAGGCGCTGGCTCAGAAAGTAGGCAGCCAAAATACGGTAAAGGTCTATGCTCAACTGGAAGCAGAGCTCATGGAACTGGAACCTGAGGAACGAAAACAGTATGCCCAAGAGCTTGGTCTTGAGGGCGGGCTAGATAGTTTCATAGGTGCCTGTTACGGCCTGCTGGACCTGATTACTTTTTATACATTAAACAAGAATGAAGCCAGGGCCTGGCCCCTTGCCCGGGGCAAAAAAGCCATTGATGCTGCAGCGAAAGTCCATAGCGATATGGCCAAAGGGTTTATCAAGGCAGAAGTCATAGGCGCCCAGGAACTTTTAGAATGCGGCTCTTATGCCAAGGCCAGGGATAGCGGTAAACTGCGCATCGAGGGCAAAGATTACAAGGTATGTGACCGGGATGTCATACAGATTCGATTTGCAATTTAGATTAGAAGGAGCAGCTGAAATTGGAGCTTAGGCAGTCAGATTATGAAAATTATGATTACCGGGATTTTTGGCAAGATAACCAAAGGCTTTATGAAGATACTTCAGAAAGGATCGCTTTAAGGAAAATGCTTGCGCCCATAAGGGACCGTTCGGGTATTTTTGCGGACATAGGTTGCGGTTATGGGCGGCTTTTTGCAGAATACCAGGACTTTCATACCATACTGCTGTTGGACTATTCCATGAAAAACCTCAAAATTGCCAAGGCGCATATCAGAAAGTATCTGCATGATAAAAAAAAGCTTTCCTCGGTACATTTTATTGCAGCAGATGCGCTAAGCCTTCCTTTAAGAGCGGATATCGTGGATGTTTTGCTTACGGTCAGGGTGGTTCATCACCTTGCCAATCCCCAATTGTATTTTGACCAGGCGCACAGGGTGCTAAAAAGGGATGGTACCTTTGTCCTGGAATTTGCCAATAAACGCAATACCAAAAACATATTCAGGAGCATGGCAGGGAAAATGGATACTTCCCCGTTTAACCTGAAGCCATCCAGGGTGGGAGATACCATCCTCAACTATCACCCCGCTTATATACTGGATATGCTGCAAAAAAAGAATTTTGTCTTACAAAAAAGACTGAGTGTTTCTAATTTCAGGCTGCAGCTGGCCAAAAAAATCATTCCCTTCAAAGTATTGTTGTTTCTGGAAAACTTGTATCAAAAAGGCTTTTCTTTTTTGAGTTTGGGCCCCAGCATATTTCTTCGGACCCAATTGTTAAAAAAGCAGCCCCCTGTGCAGGTTTCCAGCCTGGAGCACATATTGGTTTGTCCCCAATGTCCCCAGGATACGCTCAAAATAGAGGACCATCAGGCCATATGCAATGGTTGCGGCAGACAATACCCCAGGCAACAGGGCATATTCGATTTCAAATGATGTTGTATTTGGGTTTGCTATTTGTTACAATTATGCTACAAAGTAATGTATAAAAGTGAGATCAATGAATACAGTCAAAAGTGAAAAAATTTATTCAGAAGGGGTCATAACCCGGCTTTCCCAATACCTGAAATATATTGTACAGCTAAAAGAACTGGGAAAAAGGACGGTTACCTCCAAGGACATTAGCAAGAATACCAGCATTAACAGTGCCGAAGTTAGAAGGGACCTCATTTATTTTGGAATTCGGGGAAAAAGGGGTGTGGGCTTTAATATCGATCAGTTAATCAATGAGTTTAACCGGATTCTGGGTTATGGAAAACAGGTAAGACTGGCCCTTATCGGGGCGGGTAATTTGGGGAAAGCCATTATCAACTATAAAATGCTGGACCGTTTTGGTTTTAAGGTAGAAAATGTATTTGACAACGATGTTCGGATCATAGGCCGCACAATCGCCGGACACAGGGTTTTAAATATTTATGAGATGGGTAAAGTTGTGGCCAAGAAGGGCCTTGAAATTGCCATCCTTGCTGTGCCTCCCCATTCTGCACAGAAAGTGACCGATATGCTGGTAAAAAGCGGAATCAAGGTTATCATAAACTATACTTCGGTGCCTGTAAAAGCGCCTTCGCATGTCAATGTCCAAACCACAGACCCTATTGAAAAATTACTCCACACTCTGTATTATTTATCGCATACCGGTTTCACCAAATAATTTTTGATATATGAATAAAACAAGAAGCTGCTTTATCAGTCTGCTCATGATTATTTTTTTGGGCAGCCTAATCTTTTTATGTTTTTCTCTTCCAGGCGCCCAGAACGGTGCTGGTCTGGGGACTTTGTCGCCTTCCAGGAATTTTCTCTTTTTAGGGGTAGATGACCGGGAAGGGGATCAATTCAAAGGCCGTACCGATACCATCCTTGTGCTCCACCTGGCAGGATTGGGCCGTACAGACAGCCTGGTATCCATACCCAGAGATATCAGGGTGAATCTGGAAGGACATGGGTACCAAAAAATCAATGCTGCCTATGTATTCGGGGGCCGTGAAATGATTATACAGGAAATATATGCGCTCACCGGCATACGGATCCATAGAACCATGATTCTGGATTTTGAAGGGTTTATGCGTATTATCGATATCATGGGCGGGGTAACCATAGAGGTAACCGAACCTATGCATGACCCGCTTTCTGGGGCAAACTTTGATCCCGGCATATACCATATGGATGGGGAACAAGCGCTCGCGTATGCCCGGTGCAGGGCGACAGCCGGGGCGGATTTGGACCGGGTTGGCAGACAGCAGGAACTTTTGAGTGCATTGATCAGGCAGAATATAGGTCTGGGTACCCTTATCAAGATGCCCCAGCTGATGCAGGTGCTCCAAGAAGAGACGGCTTCTGATTTTACCGTCATCGATTATGCATACCTGGGGCTGTTTATGCTTTTGTCTTCCCGGGATATGCATCGGTTGACCATACCCACCCAAGGTGCAACCATTGATGGAATCAGTTATTTGCTTGCTGAGCCTGAACAGACCAGGCAATACCTTTCCGAGTATATGGAAATAGATTGAGTAAAATTTTATCTTTCTTTATAATAAAGTAGTCAGTGTTTAAAAATGAATAAGTGAAGGTGATATAAGTGGTGGGAA
>PWYO01000009.1 GCA_003567835.1 Actinomycetota bacterium
GTAAAGGGGCCTTCCTTGGTCCCAAACAGCTGTATGGGGAGATGGCTGAACGCTTCCCCAATCAGAAGATTGGGAAGCTCTTCCCCGAAAGTCATGGTGCCTATAATCAGGCCGCATATTTTTTCCTGTTTGAAATAATCAATTGTTTTTTTGGCATCCTGCTCATCGGCCACAAGCCCCTTGCAGGTCAGGTTTTCCGGAGGAAACACCAGTGCAATATCGGTATGTTCGCTGATGGACCGGATGGTCCTATCTCGCATCTCTTTTGCCCAGTTCTGGTCAAAGGGCACACGGTGGGAAGGCACAAATCCTATCTTAGGCATCATATTTTCCTCTCCTATTTTAAATATTGTACCAATTATTGTATATTAAATAGCTGAGCTTCAAAATAGGAAAAATTATTTTAGAAAGGTCTGTTCATTGGGAAAAGACAAAGAAACAAGAGTCAGGTTCGCTCCCAGTCCCACCGGGCATCTCCATATAGGCAGCGCAAGAACAGCGTACTTTAATTGGCTGTTTGCAAAAAAAAACCAGGGCAAACTGGTTCTGCGCATCGAGGATACCGATGCAGCCAGGCATGTTGAGCAATCCCTGGAAAGCCTTACACATGCGCTTCGGTGGCTGGGCCTGGGATGGGATGAAGGCTATGAAGCCGGCGGCGGTTCTGGGCCCTATCGGCAATCACAAAGGAAAGCCATCTATGCTGGCTATGCCCAAAAACTCATAGACGCTGAAAAAGCCTATCCCTGTTTCTGCTCCCCCCAAAATTTAGCCCAGCAGCGACAGCAGGCAGAAAAAGAGGGCAAAACCTATACCTATAACCGCTGCTGTCTTAACTTAAAGCGGTCAGAAGTCCAAGAGAGAATAGCCAAAGGTTCGCCCTATGCCGTTAGAATTCAACTGCCCCACCGCCATAAGATCCATTTTGAAGATACGGTGTACGGAAATATTACAGTGGATACCAGCCAGCTGGATGACTTTATCATTTTACGGTCCAACCAACTGCCCACCTATAATTTCAGCGCAACCATAGACGACGCGCTGATGAAGATTAGCCATGTCATCAGGGGCGAGGACCACCTTTCCAACACCCCCAAGCAGATTATCATTTATCATCTGCTGGGTTTTGGATTACCCTGTTTTACCCACCTTCCCATGATCCTGGGTGAAGATGGCCGCAAGCTAAGCAAGAGGCATGGTTCGGTGTCTATAGAGGCATACAAGAATCAGGGCATACTGCCCCAGGCCATATTGAATTACCTTGCCCTGCTGGGATGGTCCTATACGGGGCAGCAGGACATTTTCTCCGTTCAAGAGGCTGTAGAAAAATTTGATCTAAGCAGGCTTCATAAAAAACCGGCCCGCTTTGACCATCAAAAACTTTTATGGATCAACGGCTGCTATATAAGGGGTATGGACCCGGACAGGCTGGCTGCACTGATTGCCCAAAGAATGAAAACCGGTTTAAAAGATAAGGACCTGCGCACAGACTGGGACCGGGACCTGGAAAAAAAGATTAAAATGATTGTACCCCTGATCCAGGAAAGGATTAAGACCCTTGATGAAGCCATGGACTGGATCGGTCCTTTTTTTTGCAAGGTCTCCTACAGCCAAGAGGCGGTACATTTTTTTGACCGGAAAAAAACCGATGCCCCATTGGTCCTGCAAAAAACCATAGAAGCCTTAGAAAATCAGACAATATTTTCTGGTCCAAACATTGAGCAGAACCTAAGAAATCTGGCCCAGGAAATGGATTTAAGCCTAAGGAATTATACCCAAGTGGTGCGGATGGCCTTATGGGGGAACAAAGTCAGCCCCCCGCTTTTTGAGACCATAGCCATACTGGGAAAAGAGTGCACCTTGCACAGGCTTAAAAACTATCTGGAAGCCATCACCGCTAAAACCTGAAAATCATCTCTTCAGGTTTAAGGTCTCGGCCCATCTCCACCACTTTTTTGGTAAAGCTGGCCACCACCACCTCTTCATTGGTGGGAATGATGTAAATCTTTACCCTGGAGTCTATGGCATAGTCTGATGATATCAATCCCATTTGCCCATTGACTTCTTTGTTTTTTGCCAAGTCAAGCTTGATGCCCATAAAGTCAAGGCCGTCCAGGATTTTTTCCCGCATAATCATGCTTCCTTCTCCGATGCCTCCGCCAAATACCATACAGTCAATGCCTCCAAGTACAGTGGCCATAGAGCCAATATACTTCCTTATGCCGTCCACGAAAAGGTCAATGGTCATTTTCGCCCTTGTATTTCCCTGCTGGGAAGCTTCCAGGATCTCACGAAGATCATCGGTGCCTATACCCGCGGTCCCTTTGAGCCCTGCATGGTTGGATATCTGATCCTGGGCTTGCTCCACGGACAAATTCAGCTCTTTCATGGCATAGAGTAAGCCGGTTGCGTCAGCATCGCCCACTCTTGTGCCCTGCAGAAGCCCTGAGTTTGGGGAAAAATTCATGCTGGTGTCAACAGACTTGCCGCCTTTTAGGGCAGTCACAGAACTGCTGCCCCCCAAATGTATGGTCACCAGATTAATATCTTCGGTGCCTTCCAGCTGATAGGCTTTCGCAGAAAGGTATCGGTGGGAAGACCCATGAAACCCGTTTTTCTTTATGCCTAGATTTTGATACCAGTCCCAGGGGAACCCTGAAAGCCGCCTAAACTCTGGGATGGAATAATGAAAGGAGGGCTCAAATACACCAACCATGGGGACATCCAGGATCTTGTCGAATATCCCAATGGTCTCAATATAAGGGATATTATGCACTGGGGCTACAAAGGCATATTTCTGCATTTCAGCGAGAATGTCCGGCGTAAGCATATTGGCCCCATTTTTGACGCCCAAAATGGTTTTAAATCCCATCGCTTCAATATCCTGCGGTTTGCTGATGACCCCATTTTCTACATACCAATCCAGGATCCGTTTTATGCCTTCCTCAAAACCGCAAACTTCCACAATTTCCTTTTGTTCAGCCTCTTCCCCGAACCTATGAACAAAATTTGATTCTCCCTCAGATTTAATTTTATCCAGGTTGGCCTGCCCCAGGGTCTTCATATGATTGTTTTGGTCAATATCGATAATTTTGCTTTTCAGTGAAGTGCTTCCTACGTTCCCAATGCCGATAATCATGCTACAGCCCCTTTCGGTTTCGTCATTTGTTGAAAATTAAGCCAAAAAGCAACTAAATTATAGTATTTTTTACCGTTTAGCTCAAATACAAGCTGGTGATGGACAGATCAGCAGTTTTCTTCGAAATGGTGCCTTAAAAGGGCAAGCTCTTCCGCGATTTTTTTTAAATGGCTCTTGTCTTGTCCAAAACGGTCAATTTTTTCAACCAAGGCAAGCGTGACCAATGCCGACAGAGAGATGTTTAACTTATTGGCTATCCGTTTGGCTTCCATAATGAGTCCTTCATCCAAGCGGAAACTATGCATTTTTTTACCCATGGCCATATGGTATGTTTTGTTGACTATTATGTCAACGTATATTCTTCTTATTGACCCGTAAATATTTCTATAGTGGATTTTTTATCAAAAAATCATTACAATTTGGAACAGAAAAAAATAGGAGGCTTATGCATCATACAATATTTTTTGACAATGCATCTTCTACGAGAACCGATGCACGTGTGTTTGAAAAAATGAAACCTTTTTTCATGCAGAAATATGGCAACCCTTCAAGCTTGCATGATATGGGCCAGGAAGCCAAAGATGCCATAGAAGAGGCCAGAGACAGGGGGGCTGCCCTGCTGGGGGTTGCTGCCCAAGAAATCTATTTTACATCCTGCGGAACTGAATCCAATAATTTTGCATTATGGGGGCTGGCCAAAAGTCTGCAAGACAAAGGCAAGCATATCATTTCCTCCAGCATTGAACATATTTCCATACTAAACCCTTTAAAGGAGCTTAAAAAACAGGGATGGGACTATACACTTCTGCCCGTAGATTCCTTCGGCATGGTAAACCCGGAAGACTTAGCAAAAGAAATACGGAAAGACACCGTACTGATATCCATCATGCATGCCAACAATGAAGTGGGCACCATCCAAAACTTGAAAACACTGGCAAAAATTGCATCAGAAAAAGATATAACCTTTCACAGCGACGGTATCGCAGCTGCGGGGATTATACCGATGGATCTCAAGGATCTGGGTGTGGATGCCTACAGCATCTCTTCTCAGCAGATGTACGGCCCCAAGGGGGCCGGCGCAGTTTATGTGCAAAAAGGTCACAGGCTCAAGCCTTATCTTCTGGGAGGTACCCAGGAAAGGGGAAGGCGTGCAGGGACAGAAAATGTACCTGCCATTGTCGGTTTTGGAGAGGCTGCAAAACTGGCAGCAGAAGAAATGCACATCCATGCAGCCCATATTACAGGTTTAAGAGATGCTTTCATCAAAGGCATTATGGACCAGATCAAAAATGTGAAACTCAATGGGCATCCCCAAAAACGGCTGCCCGGCAATGTCCATATCAGTTTTGAATATATTGAAGGAGAATCCATCCTTCTTCTTCTGAATATGGAAGGTATAGCCGCAGCAAGCGGGTCCTCCTGCGCATCACAGGCTTTAAAAAACAGCCAAGTTCTATTGTCCATGGGTTTGACCCCTACTACTGCCCAGGGTTCTATCCTTTTTTCTTTGGGAAAATTTAATACCATGCAGGAGGTAGACCGGGTTTTGGAAGTGCTGCCTGCCATCATAGATAAGCTTAGAAAAATGTCACCTTTGTATAAAGAAGAATAGAAAAGAGGAATTTATGGTTGAATACAGCAAACAAGTCATCGATCACTTCATGTCTCCCCGAAATGTCGGTGAAATAAAAGATGCTGACGGTATCGGAGAAGTAGGAAATCCTACCTGTGGAGATATGATGACTTTTTACATCAAAGTGAAAGACCATAAGTTAGAAGATATCAAGTTTAAAACCTTCGGCTGCGGAGCAGCCATAGCGGTGTCCAGCATGGTCAGCGAATTGGCTATGGGGAAAACCCTGGATGAGGCACTAAGCATAACCAATAAGGATGTCGCCCAAAAGCTGGGAGGCCTTCCCAAGAACAAGATGCATTGCTCAAACCTGGGCGCGGATGCCTTGCATAAAGCCATACAAGATTATAAACAGAAGAATGAGAAATAGGCACAGTTGATGAGAAAAACCTTTGCAACCATCATAAAAACTTTTCTATTGGCAGCCAAATTACCAACAAGGCATCCTTTCTACCTATTTTTTTCAACCAGCATATGGATACGTTATCCTGGATCCCTCAATTTGGATCCGAATCATATTTGTCAATGTCAACATTATGGAGTCAAACATGCAAGATATAAAAATAGATCAGGAATTAGATTGTGTGGGCTTGTATTGTCCAGCACCTATATTTGAAACCCGAAAAAAAATCAATGACATGCAGAAAGACCAGGTCCTAAAAATGACTGCAGATGATCCTGGTTCTCAAGAAGACATCAAGAGTTGGGCTAGGACCACAGGCAACAAACTTTTAAAGATGGAAAAAAAAGAAGATACCTTTATTTTTTATATTAAGAAAACCGCAGTTTAAGTTTGCCTCTTCATTGATATAATATTATAATATTTATTTGCGCTGGGGAGTAGTCTAGTGGCAGGACATGCGGCTCTGGACCGTAGGGCGGAGGTTCGAATCCTCCCTCCCCAGCCAGTTAGAACTATATCATAAGATTTTCATTTTATTTGAAAATGCTTATAATAGTCTTGGCCCCGACTTTAATTGTTCAAAAAAACCTTTATATCATATTTTTCTTTGACGAAGAGATATTTTAGATTTAAAATATTGCAATGAAGCATTTCCCAAGAAAATTTTTAAACAATTATACCGCTTGCTCCTTATGGCCAAGTAATTTTATGTGCAATATTCTTTTTACAACCTGGTTTTAGACAATTTATTCTCATTTACTTGAATAAATAATTTATTTCTTAACTGCGGATACTTTTATGCTAAAAACTGAATTCTCGACACCGATAGTTTCTTCCCTGGATAAATCCAGGCCATTTTTTATAATTGCTGCAGAGTCATCACTTATAAAATTAACTGGATATCTGGACTCATCAATTACCTTTATATCAGTAAACCCTGCTTTTTTTACTACATCTAGATAATTCTCTTTAAGAATTGCTCCAGATATGCATCTTACATAAGCTGAGATGTTGTTTTTTATTTGTTGAGGTAGATGTTTTTTGAGAACAATATCTGAAACCATTAATCTTCCTCCAGATTTTAAAACTCTGTAAGCTTCTTTAAATACCTTTTCTTTATCTGGTGCAAGATTTATTACACAATTAGAGATTATTACATCTACAGTACTATTGGCTAAAGGCAAATTTTCAATTTCACCCAGTTTAAATTCCACATTTGTTATATTGCTCTTTCTTGCATTCTCTCTTGCCTTATCAATCATTTCAGGTGTCATATCAATTCCAATTACTCTTCCATTGTTTCCGACTTTACTTGCAGCAAGAAAACAGTCAAAACCAGCACCTGAACCAAGGTCAAGGACAATCTCCCCACTTCTCAATGATGCCATTGCTATTGGGTTTCCACACCCGAGCCCCAGATTTGAACCTTCGGGAATAGATTTTAAATCATTTTCTGAATAGCCGATATTTAAACTTATATCTTTTGCAATATCCGTTTGTCCGCAACAATTGGTCAAAGGCGTGCAGCAGCATGAACCACTTTTAGCAATTTTTGCATATCCATCCTTGACTACTTTTTTTAGGTTTTTTTCTTTCATATAATTGGTCTTTCATAAAATAAAACAAACAATATATCAATATAATTAAATATAAAATTGTGTCAATATAAGATTGAATTTTGAAAGCAAGCTTTAAAATTATTGCTAAAAATTATGTAGGAATATACAACACAATAATTAAACTAATTCTATTTACAGAAACCCTGATAATGGTACGATGTAATCTGTTACCCAAAATGTATACCACCTTGTATAAATTGATAATGAGACACCTTTTTATAGTTTCTCATTTGTCTGATTTTTCCGTGACCGGACTGCCCAGCCAACCTGTGCGGTAGGCAAGCTGGCCAACCTATGGCTCATCCCCAACCACGAGGATATCATTTTTCCCTTTCTTAATCGTTGTCTCGTGAAGTTAAACTTTCACAAATATCCCATAATCGCTTTCTCGGTTCCTTCTCGTAAACAAATCTATTCGCTTTGACTTCACGCATTTTTTCATCATACAAAAATCCGTCCAGTTTCCGATCAGCGGCAAGGATAGTATAAACCTTGGCCATTTCATATGGGGATATTGCAAATCTGCTTTTAATATTATACATAAATTTTAAAATAGAACTTATATTTTGATACCTGTCCATATCAATTTTTACATTGGTTACACGCACTGCATAAACAGAGACATTTGTATTTGAAAGCTTTTCTTTTAGGGTCAGGCTGTTCATAAGCAATGCAAGTTTATTCTGGTAATAAGTTGCAGCTGGATTATATTTCTTCTGTCCTTGTAAATTATCAAAATCAAGTTTCAGGTTTGGGTAAAGCATAAGCCCTTGAGAAGATATATTGATAACTCTGGCATCGCTGCTATCCTTCAACAAACCTAACAGCTTGTTTGTAAGTAAAAATGGCGCTAGTACGTTTGCAGCGAATTGAGATTCATTTCCCTCAACAGTGATGTTTGCAGATTTCCTGCTTAAATCAAAATCAGCGGCATTATTAATCAGAACATCTAATTCTTTAAAATTTGATATAAATTCATCCGCAAAGGCCCCGGTCTCTGACATCAAGGATAAATCCACTTTCATTACACATACATTAATGTTATTTGTTATCCTTTTTATCTGTTCACAAGTTTTTTCTCCAGATAGAATATTACGGCAAGCAAGAATAACACGGTATCCTTTTGCAGCAATTTGTTCTGCAGCACTTTTCCCAATGCCGGAATTTGCACCGGTTATGATACATGTTTTCATAGAAAAGACTCCTTATAAAAATTATTTTTCAATAAATCAATGCATTCACCAAGCTCATTTATCATCAACCTGATATCTGAATTATTTTTAATAGGGATTTTTGAAAGATAGCCCTCTGTAAAGTACAATAATATTTTAAAAACAAGGTTTATATCTATATCCGGCTTAAACTTTGAATCGTCTATACCTTTTAAAGCTATTTGACTACTTAAAGTCTTATTTTTTAATTTAAACTCCTTGATTTCATTTTTAACCTTCTTGTCTCTCTCACAATAAACACTACTAAGAAATAACAAAATTGAAGGGTATGTTGACATTAATGAAAGCTTTACATCTGTAGCTATCTTTACCCTTTCAAAAAAATCAGAACTCCATGTGTCAGACATCCCTTCTGACAGTAAATAGCTGCAATGCTCCAATAAAAAAAGATATAATGCTTTTTTACTTCCAAAGTAGTGGAAAACCATAGATTTCGAAATTCCTGCAGATAAAGCTATATCATTAATGGAGGTTTTTCTGTATCCATTTGCAGCAAATGCACTTATTGCAGAATTTATTATGATTTTTTGTTTTTCTTCTGGAATACGTTTAAAGTTATTCATCCTATCCTCAACAATTGAATAAACCGTTTCGGTCGATATTATTATATCACAGTGGCCAATTCTGTCATTTTAATTTTGTTGCACTCCAATAATCATTTTTTATCATATATCATTAATTATCCTGCCTATCCTATCTCTCAACTCCTTCTAAAAAAAATATCCATTCCCTCAACTTAACCAATGTCAATTGTTGATACAGTTTTCATCAATATAGATACACTGGGTATGTTTTCATGAACCCATTTCTAGGATAAAAGTTGAGTTGACAGAATTGCTTTCAATTTGGCCACATCATTAAAATGCAGTGTTTATGATGGTTTTGAGTCTTCAGATTTTAGTGATATCAATAATATGCACTATACTTGGCGTTTTTATGAGAATTACTCCAACTAGCAAATCTTTTGAAATAAGTGCTTTAGCTACTGCCTCACAGAGGAGGAAGGTTTGTAGAACACTGTGGTTTGTATGGCATTTTTATGATATTAATCCAACTGGATGTTAAAGAAGTTTATCCGGCCCGTGGCATGAGTTTGAAGCCACAACCTTATAAACTTTTAAAAATCTAGTTATGTGGATTTCTAATTTTAATATCTCTTTTAAAAATTGGTTCGAAATTTCACTATTTGGGGCAGCCATAGTTATGGACATCATGTTAAAGAGGCTCTTCACCAACAACGGGGGCACCCGCTCCCTAACAGCATAGCAAATTGTGTATTTGTCTCATCTTGAATATGTTTATTAAAGAATCATTTGCAAACAACATGTTACAGCTAATTTTTTATTGACAGCAGATTTAAATGTAATACAATATGTATTACGGAGGTAGTAATATGACAACGGTAAGATTAAATGACGAAATATTAAATAAGCTTATTGCATTAATTAAGATTGAAAAGACAACAAAATCTGAAATAATCAAAAAGGCAATTATTGAATACTACAATATGCGAGAAAAAGATATAAAGCCATTCGATCTTGGTGTGGACCTTTTTGGAAAGTATGGTAGTGACAAATACAGTTCCAAAAATTATAAAGTAAAATTGAAGGAAAAGCTTCATGAAAAACACTCTCATTGATGCAGGGCCGCTTATAGCTTTATTTAATAAAACTGATAAATACTATGAAGAAATAAAAGAATTCATTAAGAATTATAATGGATTACTTATAACTAGTTGGCCAGTCATAACAGAAGTATGCCACATGCTCGATTTTAATATAAATGCACAAATAGATTTTTTAAAATGGATAAAACTTGGCGGATTAAAAGTTGAAGATATAAAAACTGAAGAAATAGATAGAATTATTAAGCTTTCAGAAAAATACTCTGACATACCAATGGATTTAGCAGATGCAACACTTGTTGTCATATCTGAAAGATTGGGGATAAAAGAAATTATAACAATTGATTCTGATTACTATATTTATAGAACAACTGAAAAAGAAATGATCAGGAATATATTTAATTTTAAAAAGTAGAATCTTTTATGAATCTCTTCACTCCCACAGAAGTATCACTTTTCTCTTTATTTAAGA
>PWYO01000186.1 GCA_003567835.1 Actinomycetota bacterium
AGGGGATTTTCTAAAGCTGGCTTCGGCCAAAAAGGGCATGGTTAAAACGGTTTTCATGGATCAGTCCTTTGTCGCCGGTTTGGGCAATATATATGCCGATGAAATTTGCTTCCAGGCAGCCGTAAGGCCTTGGAAAAAAATCCATGATTGCCAGCATAAAGAGATAAAAAAATTATACTGCAGCATGCAGCATGTGCTACAGACTGCCATTGCAGTTGAGGCGGATATAAGCAGGATGCCCAGGCTGTGGCTTCTCAGGCGAAGGGAGGCCGGCAAACCCTGTCCCCGCTGCGGGAAAAAGATAACCAGGATGGTCTTGCAGGGAAGAGGCACTTACTTCTGCCCCCATTGCCAGAAATAAGCTGCATGCACAGAAAAATGTCCTCTAATCATTTTCATATGTCCCATAATTGTATATACTAATCTATATAAAAAAGTGGCTTTAAAAACAATGGTAAACTGCAAACAGCCACCAACCGGCTAAACAACAGTTGAATGAAACCTATTGCCCATAGATTTGGCACTAAAACAAATAGTTTGGGTGGGGACAAAATAGAAGTATGGCAGCTCTGGCCCCGGTTTCCCATTATGTTTTTGTTGCCATATATTTGCAGCCGTTTTTCATGCTCAGGCACAAAATGGCCAGAATTATAAACTGGTTGGCAATGGGAAATAGGCCTGTGTGTGGGACTAGCCCTGCTATTTATAATAGGGCAAAGGATTTTTGTTTTTTAAAAGGTATTTTTTTTAAAAAGGTGTGGTTATAAACATTATAATCGCTATCATTAAGCCAATTAATGACAGGCAGGTCAATTGCAGATCTTGCTTGGATATGGTTTGCGATTATGAATATAAAAGCCTTATAAGCATGGATAGAAAGCTGGGTTTGTGAAATGAAAAAATGTATCATCATGATCATGGTATTCTTTCTTTTGTTAATTGCCGGGTGTGGTATGGTGGAAGCCGATGATGCCAGACAAGCGGAACCTGTTACAGAAGACGCAGTCCAGGAGGCAGAGATTGCCGACCCAGAGCCTGAGCAGGTCCCCCAGCCTGCACCAGAAGAAGAAGAAACGGAAGAAATAATAAAGGAAGAGGAAGCAATCATACAAGAACAGCAGGTGCCTGAAGACCAAGAGCAGACAGAGGAGCAGAGAGTGCCAGCTGCAGCACCTGCCATTGAACTGCAGATTATCGAAGGGCCCTCCTATTCTCAAGGCGGCCAAATCTGTTATTACCGGGTGTATGCGAAAACAAGCGGAGCACCCCAGCCTGAAATCCAATTCAGTACCGATGACAGCAAGGGCGCCTGGGGAAGCGATGTGGCCCAGGTAAACCTGGCCCCGGGACAGTCTTATCAACTGGAGGCTGTGGCAGAAAACGAAGCAGGCAAAGCTGAAACATCCATAGTGCTGGAATGGGTAGACCAGGAAGGTGCTGTAGAGCAAACAGTTGATTACACGGACAGCAGCAAGTTTAAAATCGATGTGAGCCTGGAAGAACAAATGGTCAGGGTTTATTATCAGGGCGGCCTGTTAAGGGAGATGATCTGTTCGGGGGGCGCTCCGGAAACGCCTACTCCCGTGGGGACATTTAAAACAACACAGAAGATCCATTATTCCTGGCTGCCCCGTTTTGATGTGGGCGCCTATTATTTTGTCCGCTTCTACGGCGCCTATTTATTTCACAGCCTTCCTTTTGATGAACATGGCAATCTTATAGAAGAAGAGGCGGAAAAACTGGGGCAGCCGGCAAGCCATGGCTGCATCAGGCTGAAAGTAGAGGATGCCCGCTGGCTTTATGAAAAGCTGCCTCTGGGTGTAGAGGTGCATATCTATTGATTTTTTCCAAGCTGCCATCCCTGGTGGATTACCCATACAAAGATTTGGGCTAAAAAAAACCAGTAAAGGAAAACGGATTTTAACCAAATATGGTTACTTTTGAGACTAGAACCGAAAACATCCTTAGAGAGCTTAAAAAGCACAAAGGAGTTATAAGAGAAAGGGTCAAGGAACTGACCTGTATGTATGACCTGCTCAGATTGGGCTTAGGCAGCCATTCTATGGAACAGTTTCTAAAACAGGCGGTACAAGTGATTCCCGAGGCCTGGCAGCATCCCTTAAAAACTGGAGCCAGCATCGACTATCGTGGAAGCATATACACCTCTCCCGGCTTCCAACAGTCAAAATGGATGCAGAAACGTGATATCAGAACCCATGGTCATATTGTGGGAAGTGTTTGTATATATTACAGTGAACAAATACAACAACCCTATAAAAGCCCTTTTTTACAAGAGGAACAGGACCTCATTGATGCTGTGGCTTCAATCCTTTCTTTGGTGGCTGAACGGATGGAGCACACCATAAAAATCAAAAGAAGTGAAAAAAGATATCGGCAGTTTATTAAAAACTTTCAGGGTATTTATTTGCAGGCAGATTTTTCCTACCGTCCCCAATTTTTGTATGGCAACCTGGAAGGAATTACCGAATACAGCCGCCATGAATTTTTTACAAAAAAAATGAAGTGGACCGATATTGTGCATCCTGAGGATGTTGAGAAGTTGATGGGCGATGTAAATCAATTGAAGGCCCAGCCCCGCGATCACATAGCCCATGACTATCGGATTGTCAGCAAAACCGGAAAAACGCTATGGGTAAAAGAAATTCTGGAATGCTTAATGGGTGCCGGGGGACGGCCTCAAAAGATTATAGGCACCATTTTTGACATTAGCAAAGAAATTGAAGCAGAAGAAAGGATTGAGCACCTAAACAGTGTTTTGCTGGCCATAAGAAATATCAACCAGCTGATTGTATCCGAGAAGAACCTGCATAGACTGCTGCAGGGTTCCTGCAGTTTGCTGATGGATGCCCGGGGCTATAAAACGGCATGGATACTTCTTTTCGAACCCGGGCTTAAGCCCAAAATGGGCTGCTGTGAGGGCATTGGAGCTGAATTTGATGACTTTTTAGCCCAGGTCTCCAAAGGCCGTATCCCTTACTGCATCAAAGAAGTATCTGCAAAAAAGAGCATGGTATCGATTGAACATGATGAGGTCCGATGCAAAGAATGCGTACTGGACATCGAAAAGGATTATAAACAGGTTTTTGTTCCCTTGCGCAGGGATGCCGCGTTTTACGGTGTTCTATCCATCTCCTATATCAAGGATTTGAAAATGGAGTCCCATGAGCTGGACTTGTTAAAAGAAGTAGCCGGCGACATCTCTTTTGCCCTGTACAACTTAAAGCTTGAGCAGGAAAGGGAACAGATGATGCATAAGCTGCAATCCAGCTACAAGGAGACAAAAGCAGTACTGGCGGGTACCATAAGAACCCTTTCTTCGGTGATGGAAACCAAAGATCCTTATACCCATACCCACCAGATTCAAGTATCCCGGCTGGCAAAGAAAATTGCCCTGGCTCTGGAATTGGACCCTCAGGAGGTAGAGGGTATCGAGACGGCTGCTTTGGTGCACGATATTGGTAAAATAAGCATCCCTTCCGATATCCTTTCCAAACCAGGCAAACTTTCTGATATTGAGTTTCAGATGATTATGACCCATCCCAAAATAAGCTATAATATGCTGCAGAAGATTCATTTCAAGCAGCCTGTAGCCGAATATGTGCTGCAGCATCACGAAAGGCTGGATGGCTCAGGGTATCCTGCTCAGCTGAAGGGCCCCCATATTTTGATGGGAGCCAAAATTCTTGCAGTAGCCGATGTGGTGGAAGCCATATCCGCACACCGTCCTTACAGGCCGGCGAAGGGCATACATGCGGCCATAGATGAAATTGATCAAAATAAAGGAAAACGCTATGAGCCCCACGTAGTGGAGGCCTGTTTGGATATACTGCAAAAAAAAATATGAGGTGAATTGTATGGATAAAAAAATAGATCATAAAAATTTAATTGAAGAACTGGAAAAGCGAGATCGGGAAAAAGCGGCCATTATTCATGGAATCAGTGCGGTGCTGCAGTTCAGTTCTTTTGAACAAACTGCGGAAACAATATTTAATACTTGTAAGAAAATTATTGGGGCAAGCTCAGGTTATGTGGCGCTATTAAGCGATGACGGCCATGAGAATGAAGTGCTGTATTTAGATTCTGGAGGGCTTACCTGTCAGGTTGACCCCAACCTTCCCATGCCCATCAGGGGACTCAGAGAGAAGGCTTATCAGCAAAAAAAGGCCGTATATGACAATGGTTTTAATACCAGCAAATGGATGGCTTATATCCCCAAGGGCCATGTGCAGCTCAATAATGTTCTTTTCACGCCGCTTCTTTTAAAAGGGGAGGCTGTGGGGCTCATGGGTATGGCCAACAAAAAAAACGGGTTTACAGATAATGATGCAGAACTGGCACTCATCTTCGGAAACCTGGCCGCAGCCGCTTTGCACAACAGCAGAGTTTACGAAAAGCTAACCATAAGCCAGCAACGTTTTAAATCATTGATTGAGGCAGCGCGGAGCATTATCATAGCTTTCGATCTAAATTACCGAATTTTTGAATTTAATCATTTTTCAGAACAGCTTTTTCATATAAAAAGAGAGCAAGCGCTGGGCAAAAATTTTTTTAAACTTCTGTTTGGCCAAAAAGAATCGGAGAAGATGAAGGAAAAAATTCAACAAGTGTTGCGGGGAGAAATGGTGAAGGATTTTGAAACCAAGGTTACGCCAAAACAAACCCAAGAACGTACCGTGTCATGGAGCATGACCGAAATCAAAGACATTCCGGATATTGAACAAGCAGTCATGGTCATCGGACAGGATATTACAGAAAGGAAGAAAATGGAAACAGAACTCGAGTATTTAAGTTACCATGACAGCTTGACTGGAACCTATAACCGCATCTATTTTGAGGAAGAGCTCAAAAGACTGGATACGCCGCGGCAGCTGCCATTAAGCATGATCATGATTGACTTAAACAATTTAAAAGACATAAATGACAAAAAAGGACATCTTGAAGGCGATAAATTGCTAAAAAAGGCCGTATCTGTGGTAAAGAAGAGCTGCAGAAAAGAAGATGTCCTGGCAAGGTGGGGGGGAGATGAGTTTACCATCCTGCTTCCTGGTACCGATGCTGAAGCTGCCCATCAAATTAAGCAAAGGATTGAAAAGTTGGCCCATGAACAAAGCACCAAAGATTTCCCCATAAGCCTGGCCATTGGGGCAGCCACCAAAACACAGACGAATACAAAGGCCACCCAGGTTATAAAAGAAGCTGAGGATCGCATGTATGCGGACAAACGCCTAAAAAAGAGTCGACGATAGCAGAAATACTGTATGATACCCGTCTGAATCAAGCAATATTTGGCTTTTTTAAATATATATCCTTCTCTGCGTCAAACTGCTGCCAGAAAATCTCTATGAGCATATGGAAAAATTGTCCTCATAGGTTTAAAAATAAAGTAGGTGACTTTAAAGAATTGGCATTTGAAGACACCAAACACCATAGGGGGGAAACCTTTATGACCCCACCAGTAAAGACAGACAGGTTGAAGACCTTCACACAGCAAAACATATGTTAAAAGAGATTGTGGGCTCAATAAAGAAAGAGGCGCTACAGTTTTTATCATTGTAATTGATAAGTTGTCTGTTTTGCTAAAAAGTTCTGCCACTTGCGTCCAGTTGAATTACAATCGGTACCATTTTTTATTTCATATAAGAAAAGGCGCTTTTTTAACCAGTTTTGTTTCTCTCCACCAATTTCCCAGCCCTGCCCATTGATCCTGTTTTGAAAAATAGAAACCTATCAGCAATAATATCAATAAATATATCACATGTTCGTCAATTAGCAGAAAATTATGCTCTTTTGGTAAAACTGCAGTCCACATTAAAAACATCATCAGGCTTCCTCCAACTGCGGAAATCTTCAAAAGTATTCCGGTCAATAAAGCCAAACCCAGTAAAAGCATGGAAACCATATAAATGGCATCAATTGCTGGCAGGCCGCCAATCCTGTTATAGAAAGGGGCGAAAGGCCCCCTGGAACCAAATCTTAAAAATCCTGCTGTGGGAGAGCCCCCAAACAGCCATGCATGCTCAGGTTCTGTTGCGTAGCCCAGTCCAAAAAGCTTATCAAAAAAAGGCCATAGAAATGATAATCCCATTGCCCATCTCAATAATGTTTTGACCACTTTCATTTTCATTACCACCTTTTTTTAAATATATATTATTATTACTATAGTAATAGTAGTATATACTTATCATTATTTTTTTGCAAATCCCAATTATCATGGCTTTTTTGAGACGATGGCAGTCAGAATAAAAAAATTGAACCAAAGAATGGTTTATTTCTTCTAATATTAGAAAAATTCTGTTTTCATTGCTTTATCACTTTTATATGCTAAGATAAGATAATCTTAAAAAGTGCAAAAGGCTTTTTTTAAAGGAATCCAGTGATAAGCTGGAGCGGTCCCGCCACTGTAAATGGGTGTGTGCCTTGTATGATGCCACTGGCAATTTGCTGGGAAGGCCATCGGCAAAAACCCATGAGCCAGGAGACTTAGAAAAAGCCGTAAAGTAACTGCTCTTCGGGAAAAAAGAGGGTGCTTGATGGGAAAAATAGAGCTCTCTGCAGAAGAATGCAGGGAGTTTTTTTGTGATTGAAAAGATAGGAGCAACATGTATACCCCGCAAGAAATACAAGAAAAAATCGGCAGGCCAGATTCTGAGCGAATGGATCAGGCTCAGCAGAGACTGGACAGTCTGACCAAACCCAGGGGAAGCCTGGGAAGACTTGAGCAGATCGCCCGAAAAATCGTTGGAATTACGGGCAGTTTGAACCCCAGCATGAAAAATAAGGTTATCATCACCATGGCTGCAGACCATGGGGTGGTCAATGAAGGGGTAAGCGCCTATCCCCAAGAGGTTACCGCCCAGATGGTCTATAATTTTTTATCAGGGGGGGCCGCCATCAATGTCCTGGCCAGGCATGTGGGAGCCCGGGTACGGGTAGCAGATGTGGGTGTAAACCATGATTTTGACAGCGTCTGTGATTTATGGCATAAAAAGATTGGATATGGAACGGCCAATATGCTGAAAGGACCGGCCATGACCAGAAATCAGGCCCTACAAAGCATCCACGCCGGCATACAAATGGTAGAAAAGATGGTGCCTGAAGGCTGTGAGATCATTGGTACAGGAGATATGGGTATTGGCAATACCACTGCAAGCAGTGCCATTGCCGCCCTGCTTTGTGAGGCAGATGTTCGTGCAGTGACCGGAAGGGGGACTGGTGTTGATGACCAGGGTTTGGAGAAAAAGATCGCTGTCATCCAAAAAGCTATTCAAAAAAACAGACCGGATAAAAACAATGGATTGGATGTGTTGGGCAAGGTAGGCGGTTTTGAAATTGGGGCCATAGCCGGACTTATTTTAGGGGCTGCCATGCACCGGATTCCAGTGGTAATTGACGGCTTTATATCCGGGGCCGGCGCGCTTATTGCTCAATCGGTGGCCAGCCAAAGCACCCAGTATATGCTGGCCTCACACTGCTCTGTAGAAATAGGTCATACCCGCATATTACAAAAACTCAAACTGGCCCCTATGTTTGACTTCGACATGCGGCTGGGGGAAGGCACCGGTGCTGCCTTGGGCATAGGCATAGCTGAGGCGGCGGTAAAAATTTTAAATGAAATGGCAACCTTTGATTCTGCAGGAGTGTCTAAAAAAAGTGAATGATGCCCATCATATGTACGGCCACGGGGGAAATATTTCCCAAATAGCGCGGCGGTTTCAAGTAAAAAGAGACAGCATACTGGATTTTAGCGCAAATATTAATCCCCTTGGGCTTCCTGACCATGTGAAAAAGACCGTAGCAGAAGGCATAGAAGACATCATCCATTACCCGGATCCGGAAAACTGCCTCTTAACGGAGGCCATCTCAAGCCGTTTTGGATTAAGTGAAGACAGCATATTATGCGGCAATGGCTCAAACCAGCTGCTTTATATCCTGATGGGCTGCCTGAAACCCAAAAAAGTTTTACTTTGTGTGCCTGGTTATGCGGAATATGAAAAAGCATGCATCGCTGCTGGCGCACAAGTCAGCTGCCTGGCTTGCAAACCGGAGCAAGCGTTTAGGCCCGACCTGGGTTTGCTGGACCAAAAAGCAGGCCCAGTGGATCTTTTATTGATTTGCAATCCCCACAACCCCACAGGCATCCACCTGGATGAAACCCAGATGGATGCAATTGTTAAAATCTGCCGCCGGAACAAAACTTTTTTGATGGTAGATGAAGCCTTTGCTGATTTTACAGACAGCTTGAGCCTGGCTGCCATGGCCGCAGCGGAAAAAAATATGGCCGTGTTAAAGTCTATGACCAAATTTTTTGCCATACCTGGACTGCGGTTGGGATTTGTTGCTGCCAACCGTGATCTGGTCCTCAGATTAAAACGAATGCAGCCAGACTGGTCGGTAAACTGCCTGGCCCAGAAAGCAGGTGTGGCCTTTTTGCAAGACAGTGCTTATATCAGAAGGTCTATTGCCTATATCAGAAAGCAAAAGGACACACTTTTTAGGGACCTAAAAACCATCTCCGGCATCAAGCCCTTTTATCCTTCTGCCAATTTTATTCTGATAAGGCTTTTAAAGGAGGGTTTAAAGGCAAAAGGCATTTGGGATTATTGCATTCGAAAACATGGCATTGTGGTCAGAGACTGCACCAATTTTGAGGGCTTGGGCAACAAATATATTCGGGTGGCGGTCAGGCGAAAACATGAAAACGACCGCCTGCTTAAAGCATTGAGGTCTTATTGTGGTTCATGATTTACTATTATTTCATTTTCCTTTAAACCGGATTACCATACTGCTGATTGCAGTACTTCTGGACCTTATATTCGGAGATCCCAGATCTTTTCATCCCATAGTGGCTTTGGGAAAATTCATCTTGTTTTTGGAGAGAAAGCTTTTAAAAGGCGGCAGTAAAAAGGTAAAAGGGCTTTTTGTCCTGGCTGTGGTATGTCTGACCACTGCTCTGACTGTTTTTAGTATTACATACGCTGCTTTTCTTTTGCATCCCGCTGCTGGCAATATAATCTCTGCGGTACTGCTGTACTTTGTTTTATGCAACCGGAGCCTTTATAAGCATGGTATTGCTGTATACCAAAAACTGGAGACTGGTGATATTGGAGAGGCAAGAAAAGCGGTGCAGAACATGGTGAGCAGACAGACTGAAAATATGGGCAGCCAGGACATCATAAGGGCTGCGGTAGAAAGCATTGCCGAAAATACTTCCGACGGAATGACCGCACCCCTGTTTTATTATCTCTTGGGGGGCATTCCCCTGGCCGCGGTATATAAAGCGGTAAACACCCTTGATTCCATGCTGGGCTACAAAAATGAAAAATACTGCGCTTTTGGCTATTATTCAGCGCGCGCAGATGATGTGCTCAATTATATTCCAGCACGGTTTGCGGCATGGACCAGTGCATGGTTAAGTTTTACCGTAGGGGGCCGCTTTGGGGCAAGCATGCGGGCGGTCAAACAATATGCACACCGGCATCAGAGCCCCAATAGCGGTTATCCTGAAGCGGCCTATGCGGGCGCTCTGGGGCTTCGCTTGGGAGGGATGAGCCAGCATTTTGGGCAAAAGCGGTTTTCTGCATACATAGGGCAAAGAAAAAAGGCATTTGCATCCTCAGATATACCAAAGGCACTGAGACTGTATATGGCCAATACCGCTGTATGTGTGTTTATCATAATCATAGTGTTTGCAGGTATATACTTTTTATTACCGTAATAGAAAGGTGTGATG
>PWYO01000122.1 GCA_003567835.1 Actinomycetota bacterium
AACCCGGCTCCGGGAATGCAGAAAGGCAAAATATATGATGTTTTGGCAAAAAGTGTGTCCGGCAAGGGGCTGCGGGGAACAATTTTTCCCAATTAGCAAAAAATCAGAGAGGTTGTTAAAATACTGAAATAGTGTATAATCAACGGTTTGATAATGAATGGTAAGCCATAGGAGGTCAATAATGGATTGCCTTTTTTGTAAAATTGCTCATAAAGATATAGACAGCAGTATTGTATCAGAGACTGAAAATGTCATGGTTTTTAAAGATATAGATCCCAAGGCGCCGGTGCACCTGCTGGCCATCCCCAAGCAGCATGTTGAATCGATTATGGAAGCAGGGAAACTGCCCGGCGGGGTATTGGATGAACTGTTTGAAGCCATTGCTGCAGTGGCCAAGGATATGGATCTGGAGCGGGACGGCTTTCGTGTGGTGACCAATACCGGAAAAGGTGCGGGACAGAGCGTTGATCACCTGCATTTTCATATATTAGGCAAAAGAACATTCTCCTGGCCTCCTGGGTAGAAATAGCATGATATAATATAGGGGTAAACGAAAAAAAGAGGAGGGATTTTTTTGTCTCCGGTAAAACAAAAAATTCACCTGGATTTTAACCAAAATCACTCAATAGCGGAATTATTGGGGCATAAAGATAAGCTTATAAAACAGATTGAAGACGAGTTTGATGTCAATATTTTTGTTTTAGGCAATGATGTGGAAATTTCCGGGAAAAAAGACAATGTAAAAAAGGCTGCCAAGCTTTTACATGATCTCGTAGCGCAGATCAATCTTGGCCATAGCATTAATGAAGACAAGCTTGATGATTCCATCAGCCTCATGGATGAAAAAGGTTCTGCCGCTCCCAAAAATTTTGAAAGCCAGATTGTCATCAATGGGGGAAAGAAAATAAAGCCTCGCACAGACGGCCAGACGCAGTATGTTGAGGCTATAAAAAACAATACCATCGTATTTGGCATTGGTCCTGCGGGAACGGGCAAAACCTACCTGGCTTTGGCCATGGCGGTAAGCGCTTTGTGCCAGAATGAGATTGGAAGGATTATACTGGTCAAACCGGTTGTAGAGGCTGGCGAGAAACTTGGGTATTTGCCCGGCGATATATATGACAAGGTTAGCCCCTACCTGAAGCCGCTCTATGACGCGCTTTATGAGATGCTGGATGTGGAGATATTTCAACAGTATATGGATATGGGAATCATCGAGGTGGTGCCCCTGGCATATATGCGGGGAAGGACCTTAAATGACTCTTTTATTATCCTGGATGAAGCGCAGAATGCATCACCTGAGCAGATGAAGATGTTTTTAACCAGATTGGGGTTTGGCTCCAAGGTGGTTATTACCGGGGATATTACCCAGATTGATTTGCCCAGGGAAAAAGAGTCAGGCCTGGTGCTGGTAAGGGATATTCTTGAGGACATTAAGGGCATAGGTTTTGTGCACCTTACTTCAAAAGACGTAATCCGGCATAAGCTGGTCCAGAAAATTGTGGATGCCTATAAGTCCTATGAGGATATCAAGCAGGCAGAACAAAAACTAAAAACAAAAAACATGGAAAATGATAAGCAAAAATAATCGGTTTAAAAATAAAACTGCACAGATCATCAACTCCGAAAACGGGGGCTCTAAACGCAGCTGGTTTTTCAGCCCGTTGGCGAAGCGTATATATATATTCGTGCTGACTCTGGTTGCTGTAACGGCCATGCTCTCTTATGACTTTACCCCTGGCGTGGAAGTGGAAGCAGGGAGGCCTGCACCCAGAACCATTAAAGCCAACCGGAATTTGGAATTCGAAGATCCCGTAAAAACGGAAGAGCATATGCTCCGAAATGAGGCCGCCGTAGAGGATATTTTTGCTTATGATGCAGATGCTTTAACCGGAGAAAACGGCACCCTCTACAATATCAGATATTTTTTTAATCTTGCAGGGATTGTAAAAAGAAAAACGGACCGCACCTTTGAAGAAAAAGTGGATTACCTAAACAATCTTACCGGCAACCGTTATTCGGCCACAGTCTTGTCGCAGGCTTTAAGGCTAAATGTCGAGGAAAGAGAGCTTTTAAGCAATGAGACGCAAAATATTGCCCGTGATGTGATGCGTCAGGCCATAAGGCCTACGGAGCTTGAAATGGCCAAAGAAGAGGCTGCCGATATGGTCAGGGAGGAGCGCGCCATACCCACCGGTTATACTTCTCTGGCCATCAGCGTCCTTGAACAAAACATGCAGCCTACTGCAGTATTTGATCCTGAGGCCACAGAGCGGGCAAGGCTGGAAGCCAGAATGGATACCCCCCCGGCCATGGTTACCATCCTGGAAGGACAGACCATTGTCTATGAAGGGGAGATTGTAAGCAGTGAGGATATTGCCATACTGCAGAGGCTGGGTCTGACCGAAAGGGATTTTAACTGGGGCCATTTTCTGTATATTTTATTTATAGCCTTTACGGTGCTGTTTCTTTTTGGGTTTTATATACATAAGTTTAACCGACAAGTTTATGACAATATAAAAAAGCTTTTGCTTATAGCCATTATCGTGGTGGTGTTTACAGGGGCCATCAAGGTACTTACGGTCCTTGCTTCCATACACCTCCCATTATGGAACTATCTTTTCCCGGTGATAGCGGCTGCCATGCTTTGCACCATCATATTTGATTCGCGCATTGCCATCATGCTCTCTATTGCCATGGCCGTTTTTTTGGGCATTGCCACTGATTTTAATTTTAGTATTGCCATTGCTTATCTGTTAGGTGCAATTTTTTCAACCTATTTGGTTTCCAATATTTCGCAGCGGTCAACAGTGATGCGTGCCGGTTTTATCAGTGCGCTTATGCTTGGATTCTTGTTCTTGACCATTAACCTTATGGGAGGGGAGGTCCAGAATATAGCCCTGTATACCATGCTGGGCATATTAAACGGTATTATCTGTGCAATTGTAACCATTGGGTTATTGCCTTTTGTGGAATCTACATTCAATATTGTTACTGCCATGGGTCTCCTGGAGCTTTCTCATACAGACCAGCCGCTTCTAAAAGAGCTGCTTATTTCTTCTCCGGGTACCTACAATCACAGCCTGCTGGTCGGACACTTGGCTGAAAATGCAGCCAAGTCCATCGGAGCAGATGCCCTGCTGGTCAAGGTAGCGGCATTGTACCATGACCTGGGAAAAATGAAGAGGCCTGAATACTTTTACGAAAACCAGGCGGATATTGAAAACATCCATGACAGGCTCAATCCATCCATGAGCAGAAATATTATTGCCAACCATATAAAAGATGGGACAGCCGTAGCCATAAAAAACAAGATTCCAAAAAAGGTGGTGGAGATTATCTCTCAGCATCACGGCAATTCGGTTATTTCCTATTTCTATGAGAAGCAGAAAGGGATTGATGCCATAAGGACGGCCAACGGCAAAACCAATGGGCTGAAAGGCCATTTCAGATACCCTTCCAGAAAACCGCAGAGCAAAGAAGCGGCGGTGCTTATGCTTGCCGACTCCACGGAAGCTGCCATCCGGTCCATTGATAAAATGACCCCAAAAAGAATCGAACAAATGGTCAATGATATTGTGGAAGACAAGATCAATGACGGCCAGCTTAGTGAAGCAAACATCACCTTAAAGGAAATAGACAAGGTTAGAAAAAACCTTATAGACGGCCTGATATCCATCCATCATTCTAGGATTACTTATCCTGAACCGGCGAAGGAAAGCGTGGAAGTCAGAAAATGAAGGTTCACATATTAAACCAGCAGGACGATATACTGCTCGATCTTGACCAGATTGAAGAGATATCGGCCTATATTGCAGATAAATTTGACCAGGACAGTCAATGTGAAGTGAATATCATTTTTACCTCCAGGGTCCAGATCCGGCAGCTAAACAAACAGTATAGGCAAAAAGATGTGCAAACAGATGTCCTTTCTTTCTCTTATGTGTCTGAACAAGACGACTTTATGAAACAAAATAAACAAAAGCACGGATTCTATACTTTAGGGGAGATTATCATCTGTCCTGCTGTGGCCCAGGACAATGCACAGCAGCAAAAAGGGCCTTGGGATCTCATCTTAGAGCTTGCCCTGCTGGTGATCCATGGTTTTCTGCATATGTATGGTTATGACCATGAGGGGCAGGAAGAGCGGACCGATATGTTTGATATACAGAATTCCATGTTAGAGGATGTAAGAAAGAGATTCGAGCTTGCCTAGTGCCTCTGGGGGATTTGGCAGGTATTGTAAAATTTAAGGAAAATGCGATTGATATCATGATGGAAAATGGATTCAAGTCGGGATTTGTGGGACTTATTGGGCGGACCAATGTAGGCAAGTCAACCTTTATCAATAATGTTTTAAAACAGAAGGTAGTCATTACCACCGATAAGGCACAAACCACCAGGCAAAAGATCAACTGCATCTATACGGATTCCCATGCTCAGGTTATATTTATTGATGCCCCGGGGGTTTTCAAGCCCCAGGACCTGTTGGGCAAAAAACTTAACCAGGTGGTCTTTGAGGTTATAAAAGATGCAGATATCCTGTTGGCAATGGTCGATGTTTGGGCAGGCATAGGAAAGGGTGATCTTTTTGTATTGGACCATATCAAGGACAGGCCCCAGCCAAAAATACTTTTACTAAACAAGGTAGACAGGGTTTCCCGGCAAAAAATTGCCCATGAAAAAGAAAAGATATGCTGTAAATATTTTGAAAAAGTTATCCCGGTTTCAGCAAAAACTGGTTACAATATACCCACTTGCCTCAAAGAGATCAAAAAAAGGCTGTCTGCAGGACCAAAATATTTTGATGACCAAACGGTAACCGATCAACCCCCGGAAATAATGGTAGCGGATATTATCAGGGAAAAGTTGGCTTCCAGGCTGCTTCAGGAATTGCCCCACAGCATCAGTATTATGGTGGACATAAGTCCGGAAACCCGTACTAAAACCGGGGAGCGCCTGGTCAAAATATCTGCAGAGGTCTATACGGAGAAAACTTCACAGAAAGCCATTGTGATCGGAAAGTCGGGCAGGGTATTAAAAGAAGTAGGAAAACAGGCCAGAAAAGAGCTGGAGGGCCTGTTTGGCTGCAAGGTTTTTATACAGCTCTGGGTGAAAGTGGAGCAGAATTGGACCAAAAAAGAATCCATGCTTAAAAAATTCGGTTATTATTAAATTTGATATAAGGTTGGGTGATTAAAACGTTAACCAAAGAACAATTGGCAAAGACAATCGATCAGACACTGCTGCGGCCCATAACCACCATAAAAAATATAGAGCAGCTGTGCCGGGAAGCAGGCAAGCAGCATTTTGCAGCAGTTACGGTGAGTCCCTCATTTATTGTCACCGCTAAGAACTTGCTGGCAGGCACAGATGTAAAGATATGCTCGATGGTGGGTTTTCCCATGGGTTCCAATACCATTGAGACCAAAGTATTTGAGGCCAGGGATAATGTCAAAAAAGGGGCAGACGAGCTTGATGCAGTTATCAACCTGGGGGCTTTAAAGGGCGGAAATTATGATTATATAGAAAGAGAGGTCAGCCTGATTGTAAGCGTGATCCGCAGGGAGCAGATGGCTGAATACAATAAGCATATTAATATTAAATTCATCATTGAGACTGGTGTATTGACCAAAGAAGAAATCAAAAAGGTTTGTAAAATCATTGAAGAGGTAGGCGCAGATTTTATCGAGACCTCCACGGGTTTTGGTGTAAGGGGTGTGGAGCTGGATGATATCCGTCTCATACGGGAAGTTGTAACCAGAAACATAGGGGTGAAGGCGTCAGGCGGTATTCGGACTTTTGCCGATGCCCAGGCCTTAATTGATGCTGGAGCTACCCGGTTGGGGACCAGCAGCGGAATATCTATCATGGAAGAATATACCAGCTATTTTGATAAATAAACATGTCTTCATATAAAGCCAAGGCTTTCATATTGAGGGCGTATCATCTGGGTGAGTTTGACCGGATACTGAAAATGTATTCGCAGAATTTCGGTGTTTTGAGCGGTGTAGCCAAGGGGGCCAGGCGGACCAAAAGCAGATTTGGCGCACGGGTGAGCTTGTTTAATCTGGTGGATTTGGAGATGTCCCGGGGAAGAACACTGGATATTATAACCCAGGCTGAGATTATGGAAAGCTTCAAGAATATTCCTGCTGATTTCCATAAATTTGTATTTTGCGATCTCATAGCAAAGATTGTTTTAAAGACCCAGACTGCGTCCAGCGATCCCTGTCAGGGCCTTTTTAAGCTCATTTACGTATGCTTCAGGGCCATTGATGCCAGCGTGGGCCAAAATGGGGGGGACCTAAAAAAGATCATGTGTTTTTTTATGGCCAGGTTCCTTGCGGTTACCGGCTATAGTCCTTTGCTGGATACGTGCTCTAAATGCAATGCGGAACTGAGCCGGTCATATTCGGGCAAAAGCATACCTTTTTCAGTAAGCTTGGGGGGCATACTCTGCCCGAAATGTGGCCCATACGCTCAAAAAGATACCTTGCTTCCGGTCAAAGGCCTCCAGTTTATTGAAAGCCTGTTTTGCGAAACAATTGAACATATCAGGAATCAAACAGCAGACAGCTACGTTTTGGACCAAGCCTTTCAATTTTTAGAAAAATGTATTATATATCATACCGACTGCAGACTGAGCAACCACCAGTACCTGAAAAAAATTGATCTCTAATCGATACCATAGGCGCCTGGATTGTATAATGGCGTGTAAACAATGACCGGGTTTTGGGGGGTTTAAGGCAGGCCAGGGATGTATCAGTGTCTATCACCCGGCATGCCATGCAGCAAGCATAGCTTTGCTGCAAGAGTATCATCAGGATAATGCCCCAATGCAGAAAAAAGATCATCGGGGCAATGGCCCCAAGAGGAAATTTGCAGCCAAGAGCTGAATTCTTAATTGACGTTTACTGCCATAGTGATTAAAATGATAGATTATGAATTTTCAGGATATTATTTTTAATTTGCAAAAATACTGGTCCGACAAAGGCTGCATAATCAGGCAGCCTTTGGATCTGGAAAAAGGAGCAGGAACGTTTAATCCTGATACCTTTTTACGATGCCTGGGGCCTGAGCCCTGGAATGTTGCCTATGTGGAACCCTCCAGAAGGCCTACTGATGGGCGATACGGCCAAAATCCTTTCCGGAGCCAGTTTTATTATCAGTACCAGGTGCTGCTGAAACCTTCCCCGGATGATGTGGTTGATAGGTACCTGGGGTCATTGGAGAGCTTGGGCATTGATACCAAAAAGCATGATATAAGGTTGGTGGAAGATGATTGGGCTTCCCCCACCATTGGTGCGGCAGGGCTGGGCTGGGAGGTCTGGGCAGACGGAATGGAAATCACCCAGTTTACGTATTTCCAGCAGATGGGAGGCATTCCATTGAAGCCGGTTTGTGCTGAGCTTACCTACGGCTTGGAAAGGATTGCCATGTACCTTCAGGATAAGGATAGTTTTTGGGAGCTGAACTGGAATGATGATCTTATTTATGCCGATGTTTTGCTTGAATCAGAAAAACAGTGGTGTACCTATAATTTTGAGGTCGCCGATATCCGTATGCTCCTGGATTTGTTTGAGAAATTTGAAAAAGAGTTTTACCGAACCATCAAAAAAGATTTGGTTTTTGTGGCATGCGAATATGTGCTGAAGTGCTCGCATGTATTTAATCTGCTTGATGCAAGGGAAGCAATAAGCGTGGCTGAAAGAACTTCTTATATTGCCCGGGTGCGAAACCTGGCAAAAAAATTATGCAATTTGTACATCAAGCAAAGAGAGGAGCTGGGTTTCCCCTTGAGTAAGGACCATGGATAAGAAACTTGTATTGGAAATAGGCACAGAAGAGCTCCCTTCTTCATGTATCCATGAAGGGGTTGGGCAATTGAAAACAATCCTTAGCAATAAGTTGAACCAAAACAGAATTCCTTTTTCATCCATCCGTACTTTTGGCACACCCCGCAGGCTTGCAGCGGTTGTGGATGGGGTCAGTGACATGCAAAAATCCCATACCAGGGTGGTTACCGGTCCCCCCAAAAAAATTGCTTTTGATTCGAATGCAAAACCATCCAAAGCCGCCATAGGCTTTGCAAAAAGCCTTGGTTTGGATGTTTTGCAGCTGGAAGAGATTGAAACGGAGCGGGGCATATATATGGGCAAAAACATACGCGAAGAAGGCAAACCCGCCATTACAGTTTTGCCCAAGCTTTTAAAAACCAGTATAACCGAAATCAATTTTTTAAAACAAATGGCCTGGGGCGATTACAGGTTAAAATTTGCCCGGCCTATTCGCTGGATTTTGGCACTGTTTGGGGAAGAATTAATCCCTTTGAACTTGGAAAATCTAAGAGCCCAAAAATTTACCTACGGTTTGCGCTGTTTGGACCAAAACAGGGTAAAAATTGAACATGCCGACCACTATAAGCAGAGATTGGAGCAAGAGGGGCTGGTTGTATTAGATGCATCGGCAAGAAAAGAAATGATTGTCAACGCCGTAGCCCAGATGGAAAAAGATCTGTGGAAGAACCAAAAAAAGGTTATACTGAATCCGGATTTGCTTGATGAAGTGGTAAATTTGGTGGAATACCCCAGGGTGCTGGCAGGCAGGTTTGGCAGCAACTATTTGTATATCCCCAAAGATATACTTGTAAAAGCCATTGAATACCATCAGAAATACTTTGCGGTTACAGACCAGAAGGGCGGTATTACCACCAGCTTTGTGGTGGTGCAAAACGGTACAGGAGACCAGAAGAGCATCATCAAGGGAAACCAGAGGGTTTTGGAAGCAAGACTAAGCGATGCTGTTTTCTTTTATGAGGAAGATAAAAAGCATGATTTTGACCAATGGCTGGAAAAACTAAAAGGGGTCATCTTCTATTCACAAATTGGCAGCATGTATGACAAGGTCCAAAGGCTTCAAAAAATCGTTGCCTATTTGGCAAAAACTTTGGATAAAAATGCGCTCACTGAGCCTCTTTTAAAGGCAGCCCGGATCTGCAAATGTGATCTGGTAACCAATATGGTGGTTGAATTTCCCCAGCTTCAAGGGATTGTAGGCAGGGAATATGCAACCGAAAAAGGTGAGCAGCCTGAAGTAGCTGAGGCAGTATTTGAACACCATCTTCCCCGGTTTGCGGGTGATTGTCTTCCAGAAAATGATACAGGGACCATCCTTTCTATTGCGGACAAGCTGGACACCATCTGCGGCATGTTTTTGCTGGGCAATATCCCTACAGGCTCAGAGGACCCGTTTGCTTTACGCAGAAAAGCATCGGGGATGGTGGCTTCCATACTAAAAAAAGATTATGCCCTTTTTCTTTCTAAGGCCGTAGGCTTTATTGTGGGGCTCTATGAAGATCGTTTTGATTTGCCCAAACCCAAAGGGCTGGAACAGCAAATACTGGATTTTATTTTGGCCAGGTACAGGTTTCGCTTGGACAAACAAGGGAAAAGGCTTGACCTGGTGGATGCCATTGCAGCCACCGGCATATCTTCGGTTACCGCCATTGATAAAAGGTATAAGGCATTGGAGGCCTATATCAGCAAGGCCA
>PWYO01000120.1 GCA_003567835.1 Actinomycetota bacterium
CATGGTCCATACTGACCACACCGTGATAGCATTCCATCTTGGGAACAAAAGCATACCATCCCATAGCACCCGGAAAAAACAAAGACCTGGGCCAGGGATTTAGATGATCAAATTGCAGGTCTGCCTCCAGCTGGGTGGTTCCGCGGTCGACTTTTAGAACCACCCTGCGGGAAGAAAACATATTGTCTGCAATTTTTACTTCAAACCTATCGGCTGCATATCGGAATTCAGAAAAATCAAACCTTAGATATTCTGCCTTTGCCTCCCTGCCGTTGATGATCTGTATAAAGGCATGCCTGTCGCCTTTATCCGGAGAAATAGAGATTCCTGGAATGAGGGCATATACATTTTCAGCCCTTTGGTCAACCAATTTAAGATACCAGCCTTCAAAATAATGTTCGGTTTTGTTTTTCCCCTGAAAGATCTCAGGCCGATAAATTTTAGAAATCTTATAAAACATAGAATCTGTTCGGGTCAAATAGTAAACAGAATGCTGGTTATTATGGCATGTTTTTTCTGATCATGCAAAAAATTTTTTCCTAAGCTGATACAGCCTTGCAGATGTTTCCCGGCACCCTGTTGATTGCCTGCTATTTTGCCGTCCTATAGGCCATCCCATCCCTGTTTTTTAGCATTTTTCCCTATCAAAACCAAAAATCTAGGAAGCAGGCACTGCTTGCCGGCACAGCTTTCAAAAAAAAGCAGCATGCTCATACCCAGCTTATTGCTCTTTTTTTTACATCCCCGCAGTTTCTAAAAACAGCATACCTGGCCCTGTACTTGCACAGATTCTTTCCCTTGTCCAATGGTGGACCAAATACCTGCTCTAAGGACTTCGGCGCTCCTTTGGGGACCCCTGGGCCTGATTGGCAGGATGGGGCAGGTCCTACACCTTAAAAAGTAAGGTTTGCTTGACTTTTTGCCCGCTTATTTTCTCCCAGTACCGCTTATAGATTGCAAGCTGTTTCTGGTAGGCCTCTCTCCTCTGCTGATGGGCATGAAAATCATCCGTTTTGTAGTCAACGATTACCCAGCCCCCGTCCTCTAAAAATACGGCATCGATGATTCCCACCATCATATTGCGGTCTTGCTTATAGGCAAAGGGGACTTCAAAATATTTCTTTTCCGATTGCCTGATCCGTGCCCATAGGCTGCTTTTCATAAACCGGTCTACCGCACTGACCAGTACCTGGGCTCCAATATCCTGCAAACCCTCTTCCTGGATCCATTTTTCAGCCAATAAGCTGATTTTTTTGTATCCTCCCCGGCATGCCATTTCAATGGCTTTGTGGACCAGCTTTCCCCATTTGGTTCCCTTGCCCCCGCCTTGTTCGGTTTGAGTCCATACCATGCCTTCTTTGGCCTCAGCGGTGACATTGGAAAGCCCGTAGGAGGCTGCCTTGATCCTGCGCCTGCAGTCCTCTATGCCCTCCTTGACTTTCTGCCATTGGCTGCAGCTGACATGCAAAATGTCCCTGTCCTTTTGGCGGATCTGGTGGTCGGCTGCAATCTTGGGCATATGTTCCAGGTAATCATACAAAATCTGCCATGCTTTTTCTCGTTTGCCTCTCCGGTAGGTGCTTACCACCAGGATATTTTTGGCCCTGGTTGCCGCAACATAATCCAGTCTTCTCTGTTCGGCCTCATCATACTGCTGCTCCTGTTTTTGTCTCTGATCCCAGCCTGGGGGTGTAGCCAATGTCTGGGCGGCATAGTTTCTGGAGATCTTGTTTATGGAAAAATAACCCTGGGCCTCATCTGTTTCGGTCCTGGTAATATGATAATCAGGCACATGGTTTTTCGGTCCCCCCAAAGGATCCGCCAGGATGACCACCGGCGCTTCCAGGCCCTTGGCCTTGTGCAGGTTCATGATTCTTACCGCATTTTTCCCCCAGGGCACCAAGCTCATAGATTCAAGTTCGCTGTTGTCCAGCAGCTCTTTTAGGCTTTGGGTTAAATCGGAAAAAGTATTCAGTTTCTCTAAAAAAGACCCTTTGAGCAGCTCCATTGCCTTGTAGATATTTCCTGCCCGGGACAGGCCTTTGGGCTTTGAAACAGCCAGGGGGATGATGCCCAAGCGTTCCACCAGCATTTCTGCAGCGGCCAAAGGGCTGTGTTTGCAGCTGATGGCCCTATATTCCCGCAGGCGGGAATATGCTTGTTCAAATGCATCAAAACCCGGGGGCACCTTGCTAAAATAAGAGAATTTGCCTCCGCCCTTCTTAAATTGATAAAGCATATCATCGCTTATACCAAAAAATATGCCCCTGAGCGCGGTTACCAGAGCCACAGGATCCCTGCAGTCATCCACTGCCCGGAACAGCTTGTATATCTCGCCCAACTCAAAAGACTGGGCAAAATCCTCTCCACCGGTGATATCATAGGGAATGCCCATCATTTCCAAACATTGTGCATACAAGCTAAGGTTCTTTTTGGTCCTGGCAAGGATTAAAAAATCTGCATACCTTGGGACAGCATCCAGGCCTTTTTTGGTTTCCTCTTCGGTTCTCTGCAGGCGTATATTGCCGTCTACAGCATCTTTGATCCAGTTAGCCAGCATAGCCGCATCAATTTTTGCTGCTTTGGCAGAAGAATCCCTGGCCACCTTAGGCAAAGGATTTTCCCAAATACCGCCATCAAAGCCCTGATCTGCTTTTCGGCAGGTGTTTAATGGGAAAAATTGGGCCTGAAACCTGGTCTCTTTTCCGGGAAAAACCGCCCCAAACACTTGGTCCACCAGATCCTGCATGAAAGGCAGGGAACGGAAATTAGAGCTCAAATACAGGACATTGCCCTGCACGGCAAACACCTTTTTTACCAGATTATAAATATCAATATCTGCCCGCCTGAAACGGTAAATGCTCTGTTTGGGATCGCCTACCACAAATAATGCCCCAGGTGCAGGGCTTATGTTTTTCCAGCTGTCTTGTCGGGCATCAACTGATGCCAATAACATAATAATTTCTGCCTGTATGGGATCGGTGTCCTGAAACTCGTCCACCAGGATATGGGTATAGCGTTTTTTGAAGTAATCCCGAATCTCGGTATGGCTGCGAAGAAGCCTGGCCGTACCGGTTAAAAGGTCCTGGAAATTTAAAACTGAATGGCTTCTTCTCCATTGCTCATAGTGCCTTACCGCTTCAAGCAGGAAGTCGATCATGGGTTTATGCATATAATTTTGCCAGCGCCCCAACAGGGGTCCCAGGTTTGTTTTTTGAAATTCCAATACCTTTTCCAGACATTCTTGGCTGTTTGCTTCAGGCCACCTGTTTTTTGTAACCCGGGGCTTTTTGTTCATTTCATGCAACAGTTTCAAAAAAAGCCTGTCTTTTTTCAGATATCCGGAAGCCATATAATTTTCAGCTTTTTTGATCATCTCCTGCAGCCGGTCCCAGCCTTTCTGGGGCTCCCGGCTGGGGATTTGCTGGCTGAGGTGCTCAATGACCCTTTTGACTGCCTGCTTGGCCTCGGTAAAATCGGGTTTTTGCATCTTTCTGGTCACAAGTTGGACATCGCTGTTCTGTATAAGCCTGAAATAGGTATGCATCAGATCATCTACGCTATAGCCCATATCCAAGACCAGCTTTAAGTCTGGATTCTTTCCAAACCTGGCCTTCTCCATATAATCATACCAGGCCCTCTGAGCATAAACCGCATCTTCGCTTTCCTCTATTTCCCTAAAATCGGGATCAACACCTGCTTCCACCGGCCTTTCCCTTAACACCTTTGCGCAAAATGCATGAATGGTTCCGATAAAGGCTTGCTCCAGGTTTGAAAGGGCTCTTAGCATATGCTCTTTTTCATGATTGGCAATATCAGACCTTAGGCCGGCCTCTAACTTGATCTGAAACCTTTCCTTTAGTTCGGCAGCCGCTTTTCTGGTAAAGGTAACCGCTGCAATATTTTCAATACGGGCCTTGCCTTTTTTAATCAAATTTACCATCCGCTCCACCAGGCAGTAGGTCTTGCCAGAGCCAGCCCCCGCTTCCACAAAAAAACTCTCATCCAGGTGTTGCATGATCTTGTCTCTTGCCTTTTGGTCTGTCAAGCTTGATTGCATGGTTTGCCCTACTTAAATTCCTTCAACCTTTTCCAGTTTTCAAGTTTTTCGCTGTGCTCTACCTTCACTTTTATAAACACCTTCTCCTGTTCGGTTCCATAAATATCTTCATCGTCCAGATAAGGCGGGTTCGCTTCCTCGGAACGGATAAATACCCCGCTGGCCATCAGGTCAAAAAGGCAATGCAGTGCTTGCTGCCATTGATGGTCAGCACACGGATCCCTTCGAAAAACGCATCCTTTGCCTGATGCCCGGCCCCTCTCTGTGGGCAATATGTAGCCGCAGGCAGTTACCTTTGCCCCGGGGTCTTCTTTCTTTATCACCTGCTCCACCACTTTTGCATAAAGGATATGCTGCACCTGCCGGCCGCGGTCAATATATGCATCCGCATGATAGGCAAAAGCGCTGCCCCCTTTATAATCCCAGACCTGGTAACCTTGCCCGGATACATCTACCCGGTCCACTTTTCCGGCAATATGGATATATTGGCCATAGCCTATACCAACCTTTACCGGCTGTTTGCCCCTATAACCAAATTCATATTCCAGCAGATAGGGTGTATGTAAATACTTGTTGTCAATATCTAAGAAAACCTGCAAATCCCTGCGCAAGTCCTCTATTTCATGGGCAAATACCGCTTCTCCTGCCACCGGCACTTCTTCTGCATACCGGGCTACTGCCTGGTCTAACATATTATATATGAGCTGCACCTGTTTTTTTCGGTCTGGCCTGCCGGTTTTTTTGACCTTTTCAGCATAGCTATGGAATACTTCATGGAGCAGGCTGCCCCGGTCTTTGGGGGCAAGCCATCGGGCATAATCGCGCTCCGTCTCTTCAGGCCGGCGGACCCGCAACACATATTCCAGAAAAAAGGCAAAAGGGCAATACGCATAACTTTCAATGCTTGAACAGGATAAGATAAAGTCCGCATTCTTCCGGGGATCAAGTTCATCTCCCCGGGGGTGCACCAGGCCGTCATAAACAGTAAGTGTGCTGCTGGTTCTGCTGTCGGCTGCTTTTTGGCCTTTGCTTAACCAAGGATACAGATTGCACACAGACTGCGTCCCTTCTTTCAGGCTGTCCTGACCGGTCAGCTTATCCAGCCACCAGCCGTTCTCATCTAAAAATATGTCTTGCTGCATGCCGTCGCCAAAGCCGCTGGGTTGGCCCACATGGGCATACAGGTCCTGATAGGTAAGGCTGCTGTCTGCCTTTTTTAAACGCAAGGCCTGCAGGAGCAGGGTGGAAGGATACATGCGCCTGTCGTCTTTGATATCATAGGCAGCATAGCTGAAAATAACTTTTCCTTTGAGTCCCGTCAGCAATAACACAAAATCATATAACTTTTGTTTTAATCGATGTCCAGACAAGTGCAGGCGCCCGCTGATCTCGCTTTTTTCTCCATCCAAAAGAACCGGATTCTGCATTTCAGTGCCCGGAAAATTTCTGCCATCCATGCCCACCACAAAAGTGTTGTTTCTATTGGAAACCCCTCCTGAACCCATGCTGGACACAAAAAGGCAGCCTGGCTTGGGTCCTGACGGACCATAAGGGGTATCGGTTAGAAGGGCAATGATTTTGTGCACAGCTTCCGGCAAAGGCATGCTTTCATTGGAAATAATGGCCAATGTGGTTAGCTTTTCCTTTAAGGCTGACACATAATGGCCCCCCTCTTCACTGCCGGGTTTTATAAAATTGTCCAAAAATGCCATACACCCCTTACACAATTTCCCAAAAGCGATACACCCGTCTTCGATATCCGGAACCAGGGCCAGCAGGCTTGTACACAATGCCTGCAGCGACTTGTAAATTTTGATCTTATGGAAGCCGTGATTGTCTTGCTTTGGTGTGGTATGCATTTTCTCCTGAAGCTCAGCGATTCTTTTTTCAGGTATTCGCCGATAACGTTCCCTTCCCCAGCCAATTTTTGAAGTGCGGAGCGCGTAAGCAAGCATGGACCCGGTCACCCCTTTGTCTGGCACCAGAATCAACTGATGCTTGAGGAGTTTTCTCAGGTGCACTTCTAGAAAATCCTGCAGTATCCACAGCAAAAACCCCTTTAAAGCTATGCCCGGCGGGCAAAGGTCGCCGGGTATGCCTTCAAAAAAAACAGCGGGGATGTCTAACTTGGCGCATACATTGTAAATGGTCTGCAAATAGGGGTCCCGGGCGGTATAGATGATTTCAGTTTGGTCCGCAGTGATATTGTCCTGAGCAATCCTGCTCAGGATCTCATAGATTTCATGATAATGGGACTGACCTGCAAAAATTTCTATGTCTGCAGGCCTGCTGCAGTGCTCGGGGACATGGTCTATGTCCAGCAGCCAGCTGAATTGGGAAGCGCTGGCTTCCTTTGCAAAATAATTTGCTTCAAGCCTGCCCTGGGGCTGGACCGCCCCATACACCGGGGCATCCCCGATAATCAGCAGTTTTTCTTTGCCCAGTTTGCGCAAAAACCGCTGTTCAAGCGGGGTATAATCATGTCTTGAAAAAACGATATAGATGCTGTCTTGCCCAAAACCTGGATCCTCCATAGCCATGCCGATTATATCCGGCCCATCGACCAATGCTTTTTCTTCTAACATGTCATTATACTGCCGGTACAGCAAGGTAAGGTCATTGGCTTTCCTGGGATGGATAAATTGGCCGGTATTAAGCCCCAAAGGAGGTATGCAGGCGTATTTAAGTTCAAGGATTGCCTGGGATAAGGCCCTGATCATGCCGCTGTTTAGGGTATGCTTTTGGAAATACTGGAAACTGCCTTTGTCTGATAAGGCAGTAAATATGGTATCGATTAAATAAAAGACTTCCCGGGCAGAAATTTGTCTCAGTTTGCGCCTATAGATCTGTTCCTCAACCATTGCTTCCGCCAGGCATTGGACCGTGCTGGCCCTTATATGAAGCCAGCCGCCTTTGGCCTCTTGAAACCCTGCCATGATCTGGGTGGCCACACCCCGGGAAGGGCAAATAAGAATTTTTTCTTCAAAAAAAAATTCTTCTATGATCTTGTTTAATGCCTGATCCATATGTTTGGCCCGATCACGGTCTGTGAAAAAATGGCAAATCCGAACATTCTGGCAAAAATCGGTTTTTTAAACTCTCGGCCAACTGTTTACATAGAACATTGCCTAAATACTAATACCGGCATTCAAAAAAGTCAAAACCAGCCTTTCAAATCCTGACTATGGTATTTTTGGCCTGATCGGCCCAAAGTTTTCAGCAAGTTTTTTCTAAATTACATATGGAAGACTTACATTCAATTGCCGTAGACAAGCTTCAAACTTGCCGGCCCCAGAACACAGAAGGTTTCGGTAAAATTTCCTGAAAGCAGGAGCCAAGGGTCTATGGATGGCCATAATCACATGATGGCTGTATAATGATTTTGATAGCCTATCATTTCCGGCTATCCTCAAGAACCATCAACACATGGACTGAAAGGAATGACCATGGCTGTGATCACCATTTCCAGACTAACCGGCAGCGGCGGTTATGAAATCGGAAAAGAAGCCGCAAAAAGCTTGGGCTATAAATTTGTGGACAAGGACTTTATCCAAAAAGTATTGAACAAGTACGGCCATATCGGCTTTACGAAACTGTATTATGAAGAACCAAACTACTGGGCCAGGTATTTGGGTATTGTGGATTCTATGGTGGAAATGTTTAAAAAGGTCATTCTTTCCATAGCCAAAAGCCAAGATGTGGTTATTGTGGGCCGGGGCAGTTTTGCAGACCTGTCCGGTCATGAGGATGTTTTAAATGTGATGATATATGCGCCTACGGATCAAAGAATCCGTGCGGTGATGAAAAAAAAGAACATGGACAAAGCTGCAGAAGCTGAAAAATTCATCATAAGGCATGATAAAATGCGGGAGTCCTTCATTGAATACTTCCATAAAATGAAGTGGGACCGCATCGGTAATTTTGATTTGGTGTTTAACACCGGGAAACTAAAACCCTCTTACTGCACGGAAATGATTGTAAGCGCTGCCAAGAACCTGGACCAGCAAGCACCCAATTCCTTCGCATCTGTCTCCAAAATTCCCGATGACGAAGTGCTGGACAGGACCGTAAAAACGCTGCTTGAAACCTTGGAGCCGGCAAAATGAGCACCCTGCGGCTGCAGGGCGGCCGGTGGCATGACAAAAACAGGAATACCCGTCCTCAACACAGGCATAAAAAGCTAGAGCAGTCTTTTTCGTAATTCTTCAGGATCAAAATACTGATTGAAATTATTCTTGTGGGCATGGTCCTTTTTTGCGTGCAGGTAAAAATTTTCAAACTCATCGATTAAGGCTTCCACCTGCTTTCTTCCCTTGCTGGTTTTTACCGCCTCTCTGGGGGTCCTATTGCCCAGCGCGGGAATCTTTGCATCTACCCAGTCGTCATAATATTTTTGCCACCATTCTGTGGCCAGTCTTTTCAAATCGGCTTGGTCCATGGCCGGATCAGGTTCATTGGTTTTTTCCTCCGGACCGGATTTTTTGCTACGCACATACCTTGCCTGTATATCCTCTAAGTCAGTATAGGCGGTTTTAACGTATTCAAGCGGCAGGTCTTTTACCATCTCTTTCCATTTTTGCTGTCTTTCCAAAGAGTTGGTCTGAACATAAAGCCTTTTTCTTTTTATAATGATGCTTGCCAATATGGTATTTTTTTGATTCATCCAATGCAGCAGGGTCTGTTTTCCATCACTGGACACACTGATTCCTTTTATTGCGGCCAGTTTCTTTTTTATCAACTCCCGGTCTTCAAACCGGAACACTGTCTCTACGAGAATTATTTCCTCTTTATCATAGTTGACCATTGTAGCCATTTTCCTGGTTATGCGTATCAAGAAATAATCCAGGGCCACCAGGTAGATGATTACCGGAAAAAGCTTAAAAATTTTGGAAAGGCCATCTTTTTTTGAGAAAAGATGTGCATAATTGGACTTGTACACCTGCGCATATTCCTTGATCAGCTCTTCCAGCATCCCTCTGTCCTGCAGGGCATACAGAATGGGTGGGCAGCTTTCCATAACATGCATGTCTTCATCAAAGGGAGCGATAATACCTGAAAACATGTCATGCTTGACCAAAGTGTGCGTCAAAGACTTGTCCATGATTTTATAAACCATGCCACTGAAGATGTCTTCTGCTTCGATAACAGGATAATGTTGCTTGTTTTCTGCATGGAGGATGTTTCGTACTTTAAAAAAACCAGCTGCTGCCCGGTTTAAACTTTGAAGAAATTGCATTTCTTGGCTGGTAAACGCCTGGCTATGCTTTGTAAGGCAGTATCTCCACAAATAATTGTCTTCAATGCTGTCAGGATTAAACCCAAAATCATCCAGTTCGCCATCAAAGTCGGCCAAGTCAAATATGGGATAACCGAATATGGTAAAAAGAAAGGCAAGGTCATTCAAAAAAAAGTCCAGATCCTCTTGGGACCTTACCTCAGCTAGATCCACTGGCCTTAGCAGAAATTCGAAAAGGTAGAA
>PWYO01000234.1 GCA_003567835.1 Actinomycetota bacterium
AACCGGCTTCACAGCGGCTATTTCTGTATCATCAGCAATATCCGGTCCTACGGCAATCCCATGGCCAAAATTACCCCCCATGCGTCTGTGCGCGACGGCCTGCTTGATGTCTGTATATTCAAAAAATACAGCAAATTTATTTTCCTTAAAAACATTATGGGCATCTTTACCACCCGCCATATCAACTATAAAGATATCGCCTATTTTCAAACTTGCAATAAAGTGCATATTTATGCAGACAAAAATGCCGTTGTTACCCAAAAGAACCTGGGTGTACAGCTTGATGGAGATGTGTTGAGCCGGTTGCCTTTATCTGTAAAATGTGCCCGAAAGGCACTGCATATATTTTTGCCCTGAAAGGATGGCCATGAAAATATTAATTGCCTGTGACAAATATAAAGGGAGTCTGTCCGCCGTAGACGTTTGCAGTACTATAGAAGAGGCTGTAAAAAATGTTGACCAAGCTATTGAAACCGTAAACAGCCCCATGGCTGACGGCGGTGAAGGCACAGTGGAAACCCTGGTTGAAAGCCAGAAAGGAACATATGTCAAGACCATGGTCAAAGGCCCCCTGGGCGAAGAGGTAGAAGCCTGTTTTGGCATCATCGGCCAACATACCGCGGTCATTGAGATGGCCCAGGCATCCGGTATGTGGCGGGTGCCCAAAGAAAAACTGAATCCCCTCAACGCCACCACTTTTGGCACCGGCCAATTAATCGCTGAAGCCCTGGACAGGGGCTGCAAAAAATTTATTGTGGGCATTGGCGGAAGCGCTACCACCGACGGCGGTATGGGCATGGCTCAAGCGCTGGGGGTCAGGTTTTATGACCGCCGGGGAAATGCATTGGGCCTGGGAGGAAAGCAGTTAAACAAAGTGGCAGATATCGATATGCAAAACCTGCATCCAAAAGCCAAGCAGGCTGAATTTGATATTGCCTGTGATGTGGACAATCCTCTGACCGGAAAGCGGGGCGCTGCCTATGTTTTCAGTCCTCAAAAAGGGGCGGATGCACGGATGGTTGAACAATTGGACCAGGGCCTTGGGAATTTTGCCAAGGTGATCTTCGGTAAGCTGGATATGGATGTAGACACCATGAAAGGGGCAGGGGCTGCCGGGGGCCTGGGGGCAGGGCTGGCTGCTTTCTTGGGCGCCAAGCTCAGGCCGGGCACCGATATCATCATCGAGGCCACCAGGCTTGACCGGAAAATGGAAGGCTGCAGTCTGGTCATCACCGGAGAAGGGGCTATGGACAGACAAACATTTTACGGAAAAAGTTCTTACGGTGTAGCCAAACTGGCAAAAAAAAGGGCAATTCCGGTGATCACCATCAATGGGTCTTTGTTTTTTAACCGAAAAGAGGTGGAGGCGCCATATGCGGATTTGTTCTGCGGTAATTTTTCCATCATCAACCGGCCTATGGATCTTGGAAAAGCTATGATGGAAAGCAAAGAACTGCTATGGGAGACGGCCCAGGAGATTATTATTTTTTATGTAAGGATTTCAAAAAAATAACCCAATAGAACCGGTATGGAATCAAAGAATAAGGAGGTCAAAAATGCGATTAATCGGCGAGGTTGAAATTGAAGGGCTTGAAAAACTTAAAAGCGGCAAAGTAAGGGAAATGTTTTCTTACAACAATGAAATACTCATTGTTACCACTGACCGGATTTCAGCTTTTGATTATATACTGCCTACATTGATACCGCTTAAGGGGATCATATTAAACCAGATTTCTGTTTTCTGGTTTCATTTCCTGAACAATATTATGGGGAATCACTTGCTGGAAACCGATGTGGATGCATTCCCTAAAACATTAAGGAAGCATAAAGAGATGCTCAAAGGTCGGTCGGTGCTGGTAAAGAGGGCCAAGATTTATCCCATTGAATGTGTCGTCAGGGGCTATATTACCGGATCCGGATGGGAAGAATATAAACAAAGCGGAAAAATTGGCGACTTAAAACTGCCCCGCAATCTAAAAAACTGCGACAAGCTTCCTGAGCCCATCTTTACACCGTCTACCAAAGAAGTTTCGGGCCATGATGTAGGTATTACCATCAATAAAGCGAAAAAAATCTTTGGGGCAAAAGTAATAGATGTAATGATGGAAAAAAGTATTGAATTGTACAAACAAGCTGCAGACTATGCTTTAAAGAGGGGCATAATCATTGCAGATACCAAGTTTGAATTTGGTGCGGTAGACAATCAAACCATACTGGTGGACGAGGTGCTCACTCCTGACTCTTCCAGGTTCTGGCCATTGGATGCATATGAGCCGGGAAGGCAGCAAAAGAGTTTCGATAAGCAGTTTGTCAGGGATTACCTGCTGTCTACAGACTGGGACAGAAATTCAGCGCCCCCTGAGCTTCCAGAGGAAATACGCCAGAAGACTTCACAGCGGTATATGACCGCTTATGAAAAACTAACCGGAAAGAAGTTCAGGTGGAAATGATCCAAGTCGATGTCCTTTTTTCCAATAAGATTGCTCCCCAAACGCTGGGTGTAAACATCAACCAGAGCATTTGTGCGGTTATTGATGTAATCCGGGCGACTTCTACCATAGCTGCTCTCCTGGCCCAGGGCACAGCAAAAATACTGGTTGCCGGCAGCAAACAGGAGGCCTATGCCTTAAAAAAGAAAAATAGGGATTATATATTATGCGGCGAAGAAGGCGGACTTCCTCCCAGCGGCTTTGATTACGGCAATTCCCCCCTGGAAATTTCCCAGATCGGTATGGGGCAAAAGACAGTGATTTTAAACACCACCAACGGGACTGTTTCCTTTTTGAAGGTCAAAGATTCTCTGGAAGCCTATGCTTTGTCCCTGCTTAACCTCAACTACACCATTGACCGTATCTGTGAGCGGCTCAAAGGCACAGAAAACAGTCTTCTTCTTGTCTGTTCCGGGGAAGGGGGCAGGGTGGCCTACGACGATGTTTTTGTTGCTGGAATGGCCATTAAACAAATATTGGCAAGGGGCCTTAAAACCCAGTACAGCGATGCAGCAAAGATTGCCTTAAGCATGGCTTTAAGCGAGCATAACCTCTTGGGTGCGCTGGAAAAATCCACCAGCGCAAAATTGCTCCGAGGCGTAGGCCTGGGCGAGGATATTGCCTTCTGTGCAAAGGTTGACAAATACGCTATGGCCGGCCGACTGCAGCACAGGGATGGCCAGCTTCAAATCGTGCCCAGTTAATTGTTGCAGGGGCCAAAATAGGCTTCGCCTTCAATCATTTCCACACCTTTGCTGGAGAACCAGAAGTGGCCTTCCAGCACTGGGTCTATCCTGATGATATAATTTCCAGTGGTATCAATATTGTTGATAAGAACCTCAACGGACACCGTTTCACCAGGGGCTACATTTTCCGGAAGCGATGACCGGGTCGGGTTATCGTAGCTCTCTTTGGCTTCCTGGATATGGTAGTAATGATATCCTATCCGAACCATGTTTTCCCCTGTGCTTATCCAGGTAAAATCTGAAGTATTGGTAATATCGATTTTGATATAATTGTCTTGTTCTGTACAAAGATAACCGGGGATAAACCCTTCCATTTCTGCGCCTACCTGCACGGTATCATAATCAACATCCTGGTCTATAGCCTCAACGGTTTCCTCCACTCCTTCTTCATCCGGTTCAGGGATGGTCTCAACTTCTTCCTCTTCCGGACCCAGATCCACGTCGACTTTTTCAGGCTGGGCACAAGCTGAAAGGCCCAAAAGAGTAACGGAAATCACAATCGCAAACATTATGAACAACCATTTTTTGTACATTTGTTTCTACCTCGCCTTTATTATCTTTCAATTCTTGTATATTATAGATTAAATTGGTTGTTTTTTGAACAAAAGATATTTAAAATATAAGATAAAAGGCATGATATGAGTTCTTTAGAAATTGTGGGCATTATAACCATAATCTTTGTGGGCGGGGTGATTCTGGCTGCACTGATTTTACTGGTACCCATGTTGAAGCTGATTAAAAAGTTTAATAAAATCTCTGCAAAAATTGACGGGCAAGTTGTTCCTGCAGTGGAAAGACTCAATGAAAGCACCGAAAAGCTCAATGAGCAGATTTCTTTGTTGAATGTTTCCAAAGATACCATTACCGGACTGTTGGATGAGGTGGGAGCGATTGCAAAAGAAGCAAAAAAAATAAAAAATAGGCCGGTACACAATCTAATCGGCGCTTCATTTGATATTTTATCAATGTTCAAAGAAAGGAAAGAGGATGAATGACCATAATAATAACCAAAACTATGCATTAGGCATCATTATTTCTCTGTTTACGGGATTATTCGTAGGGACCATCATAGGGATGCTGTTTGCCCCCAAAGCCGGCAAGGAACTTCGAAAAGACATCAAAGACAAGAGTGAAGAAATTGCCGACAAAGGAAAGAAAAGCGTAGATTCCGCAGTGACCAAAACCAAAGAATTCATTGACAAAAGCGGGGAGAAGGTTTCAGATTTCAAGCAAAAAGGCGGGGAGTTTATCGATAAAGGCAAGGAGAAGGCCAAAAAAGTGGGGGATGCTTTTTCTTCCAAGGTGAATAAAGTGGTGGAAGAGGGCAAGCAGGCAGCCAAAGACGCAGAAGAAAAAATGTCTTAATCTCGTGCTTGATAAAAAAAACATCAACAAGATCATTGCTGTCCTTATGGGCAGCGGCGGCAGTTTTGGTGAAATCTATATCCAGAAGAACAGCAGCAACAGCGCCCGGCTGGAAGACGGAAAAGTGGAGAACGCCACCAGCGGCTATGATTTTGGGTGCGGCCTTAGGCTTTGGCATGGCCAGAGCACATTCTATGCACATATTGATTCGGTAGACCAGCAGGAGCTGATCCATGCTGCCAAGATCTTGCGTGCTGCTGTTAACGGAGACAAAAAAAAGGTCATAGAGGTTCAAGCCTGCCAGAAGAAAGCCGCCAGGTTTTCAGCGGAACCTATAGGAGCAGAAAAGAAAAAAGAGCTGCTGGTTGTCGTAGATAAGGCATGCCGGGATTATCATCCGCACATTGTCCAGGTAAGCGCAACCCTCTCTGACCAGCAGCAGGACATACAAATAGCCAATTCTGAAGGGGTTTTTTCCTGTTTTAATACCCAAAAAGTCATACTTGCCGTCCATGCCATTGCAAAAAAAGCAGCGGAAATCCGAACCGGCTATCAATCCTATGCCAAAACTGCCGGTTATGAGATCTTTGATCAAAAAGACCCCGCAAGTATTGCTCTCAGTGCAGCCAGGACTGCGGTCAACATGCTGGATGCCCGGGGAGCTCCTACAGGCCAGATGCCGGTGGTCATTGCCCCAGCCTTTGGAGGGGTCATCTTTCATGAAGCATGCGGCCATGGCCTTGAAGCGGATGCAGTCACCAAGGATGCCTCTGTTTTTAAAGGCAAGGTTGGCAAAAAAATTGGTTCAGACCTGGTGACTGTCCTAGATGACGGTTCCATGCCCGGACACTGGGGTTCTTACGGTTTTGATGATGAAGGCTTTCCTCCTTCCAAGACCATGCTCATCGACAAGGGCTACCTTTGCGGGTATTTGTCGGATCTCAAATCAGCCAGGCAGCTCAACATCAAACAGAGCGGCAATGCAAGAAGACAATCTTACCGTTTTATACCCTATCCGAGAATGAGCAATACCTATATTGCCAATGGAGCGCAAGACCCTAAAGATATTATCGGTTCGGTTGACCGGGGCATTTATGCCAAAGAATTTGCCGGCGGCGCTGTCGATCCTGCTACCGGAGATTTTGTCTTCGGTATAAGCGAAGGCTATATGATCGAAAATGGTTGTATGGGTCCCCCCATAAAAGGGGCTTCGCTTATCGGCAACGGGCCAGATATTTTGCAAAAAATAGAAGCGGTGGGCAATGATTTGGATTTTGCGCCTGGTTTTTGTGGAAAAAACGGCCAATCACTGGCCAATGAAGTGGGTCAGCCTACGGTTAAGGTAAGCAAAATGACCATAGGGGGTACGGAAGTTTAATGGCTGAAAAACTTATGCAAATCCTAAAAAAGACTGCATCAAAGATCAGCGCCGACCAGGCCGATGCATATGAGATATTCGGCCTGTCTTCTACTGAAACAGACATAGAAGCCTATGATGCCCATATTGAGTCTTTGTCCTTTTCTGATTCCAGCGGCATGGGCATAAGAATCATCAAAAACGGGGCTGTGGGTTATGCCTTTACTTCATTTCTGGGGGAAGAAAAAATCATGGAATGCATTCAAAAAGCCGCAGTCAATGCCCGGGCAACCACCGGTGAAGACCTGAATCTTTTACCCGGTCAAAAGGACTACCTCTATAAGCACAGGGCTTTGGGCCCCCATGCTCTGTATGATGAAAAATTTCACCATTATTCCACTGAGCATAAGACAGATGCTGCCAAAAAGCTGGAAGAGATTACCATAAAAAAAGATAAAAGGATTACCGGGGTAAGCAGTGCTTCTTATCATGATTCTGATGTCAAGGCGGCCATTATAAATTCTGCTGGTTTTAGCGATCATTACCGGAAAAGCGCCTGCTATATGGTGGTAAATGCCATTGCCAAACAAAAAGAAGATACTTCTACCGGTTATTATTTTGGTTTCGGCAAACATATGGGCCAAATATGCCTGGAAGATATTGCTGCGCATGCTGCCAAACGATCGGTGGCCCTGCTGGGGGCTCAAAAGATTCAATCAAAAAAAGTAGATATACTGCTGGACCCTCTGGTGGGATCCCAATTTTTGGGCGTTATTGCTGATGCGCTGACGGCCGATTCGGTACAGAAAGGCAAATCCTTGTTTGCAGACAGGGTAGGCGAAAAATTATTTTCCATAGACTTGGATATCTATGATGACGGCACCATGGCCCAGGGTTTGGCCAGCGCGCCTTTTGACGGGGAAGGGGTATATAAAGGCAAAACAGCGGTTTTTGCCAAAGGCATATTAAAAACCTATCTGTACAATGCCTATACAGCGAGAAAAGACGGCACCCAATCTACCGGTAATGCCAGCCGGTTCTCTTATCGTTCAGTGCCCTCGGTAGGGGTCAGCAATTTTTATATGAGCGGCGGCAAAGATTCTTTTAAAACACTGCTTTCAGGGATGCATGAAGGGTTTTATGTGATGGATATCATTGGCCTGCATTCCGGTGCAAATGCTGTAACTGGGGATATCAGTGTGGGTGCAAAAGGATTATGGGTCAAAAACGGTGATTTCACCCATGCTGTAAAAGAGGTTACCATTGCCACCAATTTTCTGGATTTTATGAAAAGCATTTCCAAAACAGGGGATACCTTGACCTTTATACCTTCACAAGGTTTTATAGGGAGCCCGGCATTATTGGTCAAGGATATGATGGTCAGCGGCACCTAAGCTGCAATAATAAAGCTTACATAACCCACTGTCTGGGTAATTACGGTTACAATAATTCCAGCAAGCATAATCCCTATCCCAATATGCAGAAGGGCTTTCCGGGGAGGTATGCCGAATACAAAGGAAATCAGGGCTCCGGTCCATCCACCGGTTACAGGAAGCGGGATGCAAACAAAACCAGCCAAGGCAAAGCCTCTGTATTTTTCAAACCGTTTGGAATACTTCCTTCTGGTCCGGTTAAACAGCCAGGTGAAAAAGCGGTCAAATATTCTAAACCGTTTCATTAAAAATTTGGAAACCGGATCCAGCACCCATATAATTGCCACCACTGGCACCAGATTGCCCAGCACTGAGATTATATAGGTTTCAACAATGCCCATCCTATAGCTTCCCAGAGCAATGGGTATGGAAGCTCTCAGTTCCCCTACAGGGGTCATTGCCGTAAAAAAAGTAGCCAATTGATGCTGAATTTCTGAGATAGCAAAAAACATAACCGCAAAATCCTTTTTATTTTTTTAATATTTATGCTAATATTTAAAAAATTTTTCAATAAAAGCGATTTATCATTATATAATTTGATATTATTACAGTCAATCATATTAGGCATCATCCAGGGCATTACCGAATTTTTCCCCATAAGCAGCTCCGGGCATCTGGTTGTGTTTCCCTATCTATTGCGCTGGGACTATATTCCCCTTTACTTTACGGTTACTGTGCATTTCGGCACCCTTATTGCTGTTTTGGCGGTATTCTATAAGGATATTTACTGTATTTGCAGAGCCTTTTTGATGGCAGTGTTTTCTCCCCAAAAAAGAGACCGGCAAAGTTTCATGCTGGGCTTGTTTATTATCATAGCCAGCATACCGGCTGCAGTGGTTGGTTTTTTGATTTCGGATGTGGCAGACAGGTTTTTCTCAAACCCGCTTATGGTTGCAGGGTTTTTGATGCTTACTGCAGCCCTTTTGTGGTCCGGGGAGCTTGCCGCAAAAAAAAGACAAAAGCATCATCCGCCTGGCCCCCATCCGCATACCTTAAAGCTCAATTATGCCAAAGCCTTACTCATTGGCGTAGGACAGGCCCTGGCCGTATTTCCGGGGGTTTCACGGTCTGGTGCCACCATATCTTTTGGGAGATATATAGGCCTTGACAGAAAGCAAAGTGTAAGGTTTTCTTTTTTACTCTCCATTCCGGTTATTTTGGGCTCATTTGTATTTGAAATGTACAGGGAATGGTCGGTTATTGTCAGCGGAGGAAGTGACACCGCATTGTACTTGACCCTCGGATTTATTTTCTCTGTCATTGCCGGGATTTTTGCCATAAAATTTATGCTGAAGCTGGTGGAAAAGAAAAGTTTGAATGGTTTTGCTGTATACTGTATTTGCTTATCGGTGGTAATATTGATATTGTATTTGGTGTTTGGATTAACATAGGGAGGTTTTTTGGATATGAAAGGCGTAATTTTAGCAGGCGGTTTGGGGACCAGGCTTTGGCCATGCACCAAGGTCACCAATAAACACTTATTGCCCGTATATGACAAACCCATGATCTACTATCCCCTGGAAACCATGGTCAATTCAGGACTAAAGGACATCATGATTGTAACCGGAGGCAACTATGCCGGTGATTTTTTGCGCCTTTTGGGCAACGGCAGCGAATTTGGCTTAAAAGACATCAGCTACACCTATCAGGAAGGAGAAGGGGGTATTGCTGATGCTTTAAAACTTGCTGAAAACTTTGTAGACGAAGATCAGGTGTTTGTTATGCTGGGAGATAATATCATTGAAGACAGCATCGGGCCCCATATACAGGAATTTTGTGCGCGAAAAAAGGGGGCGCATATATTTTTAAAGGAAGTATCTGATCCCCAAAGGTTTGGGGTTGCTGAAGTAGAAGATGAAAAAGTAATCAATATTGAAGAAAAACCCCAAAAGCCCAAAAGCAACTATGCAGTTACCGGCCTATATATGTACGACAATGAAGTTTTTGACATCATTCGGAACCTAAAACCTTCTGATCGGGGAGAATACGAAATAACCGATGTAAACAACCATTATATAAGAAATGGAACCA
>PWYO01000081.1 GCA_003567835.1 Actinomycetota bacterium
AAGATAATCTTCTTGAGCTATTTTAAGAGTAGCAAAGTAACTGGTAGCGCATAGGGGACTCGAACCCCTGTTTTAGCCGTGAGAGGGCTATGTCCTAGGCCGCTAGACGAATGCGCCACCGCAACCAATTATGCATTTTACCCACTAATAAGGTTTTTGTAAAGGATTGCCCAATGATTATTTTTTATGATTTAGGTACAAATTTAGATAAATTTGCCCTATAATCTTATAGATGATTGAAGCTAGGTTTTGATTATGACACAGGAAAAAATTGAAAATTCAAAAGAAATCATAGAAGCTTTATCCAAGATCGGGGAAGCGATTACCTCAGATCTGTATCTGGAGGATATACTCAAGCTACTGGTAACCACCACTGCAGAGATTATGAAATCCAAGGTATGTTCCATTATGCTCCTGGATCCTAAAAAAAAGGAGCTCGCAATTAAAGCAACACAGAGCATTAGCAGGGAATACATTAATAAAAACCCTCTTAAGCTGGGGCAAGGAATTGCGGGAAAGGTGGCATTGGAAGACAGGCATATCTTTGTGGCCAACATTTTGGAAGAGGGCACCTATGTTCATAAGGATATTGCCAAAAAGGAAGGCCTGGTTTCCCTTCTATGCGTGCCCCTGCATGTGAAAAATGAGGTGATTGGGGTATTAAACCTTTATACTTCTGAGCCCCATCAATTTAGCGACCAGGAAATTAGCATGTTGCAGGCAGTAGCGGATCAAGCGGCTATTGTCATTGAAAATTATCGGTTGATTGTGGAAACAAAAGTCATCAAAGAGGAACTGGAAGCAAGAAAGGTCTTAGAAAAAGCAAAAGGCATCTTGATGGAGGATTTCAAACTTTCTGAAGATAAAGCTTTTAAGAAAATACAGAAGTTTGCTATGAACAAAAGAAAGCCGATCAGGGAAGTAGCCGAAGCCATTATTATGTCCTATGAAATGAAAAAGAATTAAAGGGAGGTCAAATTGCCAGTCGTGCCAATGAAACAAATACTAGATGAAGCAGCCAAAGGAGCATACGGAGTCGGTGCGTTTAATGTAAATAATATGGAACAGATTCAGGGGATTATGCGGGCCGCTTCTGAAACCGGTTCCCCAGTTATTATCCAGGCATCCAGGGGGGCCCTAAAGTATACCAATATGGTGTATATCAAACATCTTGTTCAGGCTGCACTGGAAGAGAATCCAGACATACCCCTGGCTCTTCACTTGGACCACGGCAATAGCCTCCAGACCTGCAAGGAAGCCATTGAGCTGGGGTTCAGCTCGGTTATGATTGACGGCTCCCTTAAGGAGGATTCCAAAACCCCGACCACTTTTGAGCAAAACCTTGAAGTCACCAAATCTGTGGTTGATTATGCTCACCGCTACGGGGTGACTGTAGAAGGCGAGCTGGGTACCCTGGGAGGCATAGAAGACGGGGTTGGCTCGGGCCAGGTAAAGCTTACCGATCCCCAGGAAGCCATTAAGTTTATTGAGCTGAGCGGGGTTGATGCCCTGGCCCTGGCTATAGGTACCAGCCACGGGGCTTATAAATTCAAGGCAAAACCCGAGCTTGCTCTGGACATCATATCTTCTATTTCTGAAAAGCTGCCTGACTTTCCGCTGGTTATGCATGGATCTTCTTCTGTGCCCCAGGAACTTATTGACATCATCAACCGGTATGGAGGCAAACTTCAGTCAACCATGGGTGTGCCCATGGAATCCATACAGGAAGGCATCAAAAGAGGCATTCGAAAAATCAATGTAGATACAGACGGCAGGCTGGCCATGACTGGAGCGGTCAGAAAAGTACTTACCCAAACCCCTGATGTATTTGACCCCAGAAAATATTTTGGGGCAGCCAGACAGGCGGTTTATGAAGTGGTAAAAGGTAAAATGCAGGATTTTGGTACAGCCGGGCATGCTGGTGATTACCAACCGCTTACCTTGGAAGATATGAAAAAATATTATAGTTAAGAGGGTTTTATGAAAAAAGCAGCCATACTGACCGGAGGCGGAGACTCTTCGGGTATCAATGATTTTATAAGATCTGCTGTTTTGCTGCTTGCCAGCCAAGACTTGGAAGTGGTGGGCGTAAAACAGGGGTATTTGGGGTTGCTAGAGGAAGCGTATAGACCCCTTACCCCGGATACAGTCAATAGCCTAGTCGGAACTGGAGGCAGCATGCTCCTAACTTCCCGCACCAATCCTTCCAAAGTTGCCGGAGGCTATGAGCGGATTTTGGACAATTTGGAAAAAGAGAAAATCGAGGTCCTGATTTGCGTGGGGGGCAATGATACGCTTTCGGTAGCAGGGAAGCTTTCAGAGTTGGGGGTACAGGTAATCGGGGTTCCCCAGACCATTGACAATGACCTTCCCTATACCGACTACTGCATCGGTTTTCATACTGCTGTAGCCAATATTGCTGCCTCAGTCCGCATGATCATATCATCGAATATCAGCCATCAAAAAGAGATGGTGGTAGAAGTGATGGGTCGGGACAGCGGATTTTTAGCACTGCGTTCTGCGATAGCTCTGGGTGCAGATTACCTGGCCATTCCGGAATTTTCCCTGGATATGGAGAAGCTTTGCACCATGCTTCTTTCCAATAGAGCCAAGGGCAATAAAAGCAGCCTCATGATGGTCTCAGAGGGGGTCAAAGCCTCTGGAGCCAACCTGCTTTCCGATGAGGTGGATGTATTTGGCAACATCAAATTGGGAGGTATTGGTTACCATATTGCTGAACAGGTTGACAAGAAAATAGGCGCCAAACCAAGGACAGAGGTTTTGGGATATATTCCCCGGGGAGGCATGGCCGATCCCTATGACAGTTTTCTTTCAGTGTTGTTTGCCAGGGGTGTGGCGGAAAATATCAAAAGCAATACGTTTGGGGTGATGGTGGGCATAGATGCCCAGACAACCAAAAACGTGGCCCTGTCTCTGGCCGTTTCATCCATTCGGGTGGTGCAGGAAAAGGAATACAGAAATTTTTTCACCTGTTAATTTTTTTTATTGACAAATACATAGAAGCTGATATTATTTTAGCAGAAAATTAGATATGGGTCCTTTTGCATAACGGTGTGCAGAAGGCGTGAAGGTAATGTTGCCTTCTTGGGATTATGGGATCCTGAGGAGGTTTTGTTTTTTTGGGAGAAAAATTGGAAATTATGGAAAGAATGACCAGAAAAGAATATTCAACAAGATTCAGGATACCTTCCGGATGTGCGGTTTTTGGGGTGGTAAACCAAAAAGGCATGCGATTCAGCGGTCAAACTGTACTGGAAGGCATAACCATGATGCATGACCGGTCCAATGGACTGGGAGGCGGGTTTGCAGCTTACGGGATATATCCCCGGTTTGCGCAGGAATGGGCCTTCCACTTAATCTATGAAGACCGGATTGCCCAGCAGCAGGCAGAAGATCTTCTAGGGCAGAACTTTGAGATTCTTTTATCAGAAGAAATACCCACCGATGGCAGCATCAGGCTGGACCAGCCCCCGCTGAATTACCGCTACTTTCTGCGCTGCCAAAAAAACATGGGTAAACATGAACAGGATTTTATAGTCAACCTGGTCATGAATATTAACAGCAATATCAGAGGCGCATTCGTGGTATCCAGCGGCAAGAATATGGGTATATTTAAAGGGGTAGGGTATCCAGAAGACATAGGAAGATATTACCGGATCCAGGAATATGAAGGGTACCTTTGGACTTCACATGGCAGGTTTCCCACCAATAGTGCCGGCTGGTGGGGAGGTGCGCATCCCTTCGGCCTGCTTAACTGGTCTGTGGTACACAATGGAGAGATTTCATCCTATGGCAGCAACAAAAGATTTGTCAATGATTTTGGATACAAGTGTACGTTATCCACAGACACCGAAGTGATTGCCTATTTATTTGATCTTTTGGTCAGGCGGGAAAAAATTGACTTGCGGCTGCTGCATCTGATTCTTGCAGCACCATTATGGGAAGAAATTGAAAGGTTGGCCCCAGATATACGGAAAGTGGTCACTGCGTTAAGGACGGTGTACGGTCCTGCCTTGCTTAACGGTCCTTTTAATATCATCATTGGGCATAATGATTTTATGTATGCCTTAAATGACCGCATCAAGCTGCGGCCCATGGTAGCCGCCAGACATCAGGACTATATGTATGTGTCCAGCGAGGAAGCAGCCATAAGGAAAGTCTGTCCCAGCCCTTCGCTGGTGTGGAGGCCCGAAGGCGGCCAGCCGGTCATAGGCAGGGTTTCAATACCCCGGAAAGCGAAATTAAACCAGAAGGCAGGGGTGTAAGATTATGGCCCTAAAACCGAGACAGACAGATTTTGAAGTGGTACGTGACCAGGATAAATGCATTTCCTGTCAGGTTTGCCTGCGCCAATGTTCCAATGATGTGCATGAGTATGACAGCGATCAGGACATCATTTACAGCGATAACAGCCAATGTGTAGGCTGCCACCGATGCGAAAGTTTGTGTCCCACCGGCGCTATGAAGATCAAACAGTCGGAGTCTGAGTTTAGGCAAAACTTTAACTGGTCTCCTGCACACATTAAAAACATATATAAACAAGCAGACAGCGGGGGTGTCCTACTTACCGGAATGGGCGCAGATCGCCCTTATCCCATCTACTGGGACCATATACTGTTTAATGCGGCGCAGGTTACCAATCCCTCCATAGACCCTTTAAGGGAGCCCATGGAAATCAAGACTTTTATTGGTAATAAGTCGGATGTGGTGGGCGTGGACATAGACCAAGGGGAAACTTTCAACATGAAACTCAAGCAAGACATTTCACCCCAGCTTGTTTTGTCTACCCCCATCCTTTTTTCCGCCATGTCTTTTGGGTCGATCAGCTTTAATGCATGTGCTTCTCTGGCTCGGGCGGCGCGACAGTTTGGCACTTTTTATAATACCGGAGAAGGGGGTATGCATAAGGACCTGGAGATTTATGCATCCAATACCATTGTCCAGGTTGCTTCAGGACGGTTTGGTGTAGATATTGATTATCTAAAGAGAGCGGCTGCCATTGAGATCAAGATTGGGCAGGGAGCCAAGCCAGGCATAGGGGGCCACCTGCCGGCAGAAAAGGTTACAGAGGAGGTTTCCAATGCACGGATGATACCCCAGGGCACGGATGCCATATCTCCAGCGCCCCACCATGACATCTATTCCATTGAGGACCTGATGCAGCTTATATATGCTTTAAAGGAAGCCACCGATTATCAGAAACCGGTGGGGGTGAAAGTATCAGCAGTGCATAATGTTGCCCCAATTGCCAGCGGAATTGTCAGGGCAGGTGCAGATTTTGTAACCATTGACGGCCTTCGCGGCGGAACCGGTGCTGCGCCCCAGGCCATTAGGGACAATATCGGCATCCCGATTGAGCTGGCACTGGCTTCTGTGGATACAAGGCTTAGGGAGGAAGGTATCAGGCATAAGGCATCGGTTATTGCTGCAGGCAGCATCCGGTCCAGTGCGGACATTGTGAAGGCCATAGCCCTTGGGGCGGATGCCGTGTACATAGGGTCTGCGGCTCTGTTAGCTTTGGGATGCAATCTTTGCCAGAAGTGCTATACCGGTAAGTGCAACTGGGGCATTGCAACCCAAGATCCTTACCTTACCAAAAGGCTGAATCCAAACATAGGTACCAGGCGGCTGGAAAACCTTTTAAGGGGATGGTCCTTGGAGATTAAAGAAATGCTGGGCGGTGCGGGCATTAATGCCATAGAAAGCCTGCGGGGCAACCGGGAACATCTAAGAGGCATTGGCATAGGGGAAAAAGAGCTGGCTGTATTGGGCATAAAACATGCGGGAGAGGCATGGTAAAAGTATGAAAAAAATATATATAAAAGAAGAGTATTGCATTGGCTGCCGGTTATGTGAGATCTATTGCCAGGTAAAGCATTCCAAGAGCAAGAAGATTATTAAGGCGTTTAAAACCGAACTGGATATGGTGCCCATGGTTACCGTAGAAGAGATTGGCCATCATTCTTTTGCTGTCCAGTGCAGGCATTGCCCTGATGCACCCTGTGTGGATGCCTGCATATCCGGAGCTATGAGCAAAAATGAGAAAAGCGGTGTGGTAACCTGCGATGATCAGAAATGTGTCGGGTGCTGGAGCTGCATCATGGTTTGCCCATATGGGGTAATTAAAAGAAAGCTAGGAGAAAAAAAGATTGCCTCCAAATGTGACCTATGCCAGGATGAGCTGGAACCGGTATGCGTAAAAAACTGTCCCAATGAAGCTCTGGTGCTCGCAGAAGAGGAGGAAAAAGATGAAAGCTGACTACCTCATCATTGGAAATTCGGCTGCTGGGCTCAGTGCTGCTGAATCCATTAGGCTGCTGGACAGCCATGGCAGCATACTGGTTTTAACCGAGGAGAATTTTAAGAATTACTCAAAGCCGCTGATTACCTATTATTTGGCAGGCAAGGTGAATCTGGACCAAATGTATTACCGCAGCCCGGCCTTTTATGCGCAGAAAAATATCATGCTTTGTACCGATACCTGTATTGTGGGCATGAATACAGAAAAAAAAGAGGTTATTTCTGCCCAGGGACGCAAATTTTCGTACAACAAGCTTCTTATCGCCAGCGGCGGCATACCCGTTTTACCCCCCATACCTGTTTCCGGAGGAGGCCTGTTAAAGGATGAGATGAAAAAGATTGAAGGCATCTATACCCTGACCACTTTGGAAGATGCCCGACGCTTAAAAAAATATATTGAAAAAAACCATATTAGAAAAGCTGTGGTTCTGGGGGCAGGCCTTATTGGCTTAAAAGCAGCCGAAGCTTGTTTGGAACTGGGACTTACAATCCATTTAATCGAGCTTTCTGACCGCATACTGGCTGCCACCTTTGACCATAAGGCTTCAAAGATTATGGAAGCGAGAATTGAACAAAAACAAGGTCGCATATATACCTCCAATACCATCAAGCAGATCAAGGCCAGCCAGGGAACTGTGGAAAAGCTAATCTTAGCAGACGGCAAGCAGATTGATACAAACTTGCTTATTGCAGCGGTAGGGGTACGACCGCATACCGCTTTTATTGATGCAGGCACAATTGAAACTGAACGGGGTATTATTGTGGATAAGCACATGCAAACCACTGCTGAGCATGTCTATGCTGCAGGTGATGTAGCAAGTTCGACAGATATACTTAAAAAAAGAGCTGAAAATATTGCCATCTGGCCCCTGGCAGTGATGCAGGGCCGGGTGGCTGGAATGAATATGGCTGGCAAAAGGCAAGAATACGGGGGCGGCTTTTTTATGAATGCGGTAGAGATTATGGGCATTCCTTCCATTTCCATGGGGCTTTCCGGTCCCCAGGAGAGCAAGGATGCAGAGGTATTGACCCAGGAGGATGGCAGCAGCAGTATATACCGAAAAGTTGTCATAGAAAAAAACCGCATCGTGGGCTTGATTATGCTGGGTCATATTGAAAGGGCAGGCATCTATGCGGGTCTTATAAAAAACCGCATTGATATTGGGAATATAAAGGAGAACATCATCCGGGAAGATTTTGGACTCATACAGCTGCCTGCAGACTATAAAAAGCATTTGGTGGTGGGGGAGGGCATTGAGGTATGAGCTATTGCATCAGCGCAAAAGGCCTAAATTACAGGGACTTAAACCAAAAGATTAAGGTTGTATTGGCCAAAAACCCGAATCCTGCCATGCTTACAATCAAAGATGTCTGCGGGCAGAAGTATATTGGTGATGGGATCCAAGCCGATATCCAAATACAGATTTACGGCGTACCCGGAAATGATCTCGGGGCATTCATGGACGGCCCCCACATTGAGGTATTTGATAATGTTCAGGATGGGACTGGCAATACCATGAATGAAGGCAGCATTATCATTCATGGCAATGCGGGGGACATTCTAGGCTATTCCATGCGCGGAGGGGAGATTTTTGTCGAAAAGAGTGTAGGTTACAGGAGCGGAATCCACATGAAGTCTTATGGCAAAAAGGTACCGGTTATGGTCATTGGCGGGGAAGCTGGAAATTTTTTGGGAGAATATATGGCTGGAGGTATGATCATACTTTTGGGCCTGCATAAAAAAGAAAGCCGGCAGGCTGAAATGACCTTGGGCTGCGATGGAGAGATTGTAGGCAATTATGTGGGTACCGGGATGCATGGAGGCATCATATATATCCGGGGCAGGGTATCTGACTATAAGCTGGGCAAAGAAGTAAAGCAGATGGCGGTGGACGCCCAGGATAAAAAAATACTGCGGACCTACATCCAGAAGTATCAAAAATATTTTGGAAAAAGCCAACCCTTAAAAACCGACGGGTTTACCAAACTAATCCCTTTTTCCCATCGGCCATACGGAAAATTATATGCTTATTAGCATGGTTGCATATTGACAGTCATTGTTGTTAAATGATGGGTAATGCGATCAAATACATGGACATGGGCCAGGGAAAAATACATATAGGCACATCAGGATATGCATATAAGAACTGGAAAGGGGACTTTTATCCAAAGGACCTGGACCAAAAGCAGTGGCTGTCCTTTTATGCACAAGAGTTTGACAGTGTTGAAATAAACAACAGTTTTTACCATCTGCCTTCCAAGGATACATTCAGCAAATGGGCTTCCCAGACACCAGATTCTTTTGTCTTTTCAGTTAAAGCCTCCAGATATATCACCCATATGAAAAAATTAAAAGACCCGCAGGAGCCATTAAAAAAATTTAGGGATTGTGCTTCGGGACTGGGCAGCAAAATGGGCCCGATACTGTTTCAGCTTCCTGCGAATTTTAAAAAAAAGGCAGAGAGGCTGGAAAACTTTTTGAGCACGGCAAAACCCATAAAAGGTGTTTTTGAATTCAGGCACAGCAGCTGGTTTGACCCCCAGATTATGGCCATGCTGGATGATTTTGGCTGCGGGGTGGTCATGTCCAGCGGAAAAGGTTTTCCATGCTGTGCACAGATTACCGGCTCTATCTGTTATATGCGGCTGCACGGTACCCGGAAGTTGTATCATTCCAGCTATTCCCATGATGCACTCCAGCATTTTGCTGCACTGGCAAGAGGATATGCACAGAAAGGCATAGACTGTTTTATCTATTTTAATAATGATGCCCTGGGACATGCGCATCGCAATGCCTATGCTTTGCGCAAAATGCTTTTATGATTCTGCTTTACTAAGTATATAAAAATTATTAGAATGAGATTATGAAGGATTTTAATTTGCAAAAGGGCCTAACCGGCTCAGCTAGGATTACAGTAACTGAGGCTCACACAGCAATGGCTTTCGGCAGCGGAAGGGTCCGGGTCTACGGCACTCCGGCCATGGTGGGACTCATGGAGAAAGCGGCCATAGAAGCAGTAGACCATAAATTGCCCCAGGGGTATGTTTCTGTGGGCA
>PWYO01000180.1 GCA_003567835.1 Actinomycetota bacterium
TTGTCTTTAAACGGTACAAATTCTGCCGGTTCGAATTCAAACGCACGCATTTGTGTTCCCTCCATTATTCAGTAACAATTTAATAAAAATATATAATAGGTATTTTTGAAAACCCATTTTTCTCTATGTCTGCAAAACAGCTGCAGCAATGCTCATTTTTTTAAAACTTTATGTACAACCGCATGATTTTCTGATAATTAAATCAGCGCCTATTTTCAGCTCCTTATAATCCGACTTTTCACCATTGATTCTTTTATATAAAAGCTCTGCAGCCTTTTGGCCGATCTCTAAATCAATTCTCTGCAGGGAAGTAACCGCAGGGTTCATGGCTGAAACAAAATCATAATCATCAAAGGTAACCACTGCGACATCCCGGGGAACCTTTATTTCTTTTTCATTCAAATACCTGAAACAACCGATCAACATATTGGCATTGGCACAATATATGGCTTCAGGTTTTTCCTGCAAATTTAAAAGTTCGCCAGTGGCAGCATAAGCCTTGCTTTTCTTCCAATCTGCCACTTTGATCAAATCATCGGTGACGGGTATACCATGGTCTAGAAGGGCTTTTTTGTATCCCTGGAGCTTATCAAAACCACTGGATTCGTCCAATGGCCCGCTGATACAGGCAATCCTTTTTAAGCCATGCACCCCTATAAGGTGGTCGACCAATTTATAAGACCCGTCCACATCATCGCTTAATACAAAATCAACTTTTTTTACATCAATTTTATTGTCCACTACTACAAAAGGGGTCCCAAAACTCTCCATGATGGATTTAATTACCTGGTTGTTTTTGCATATGGTGGCCAGTATAAGACCTTCCACCCTTTTGGATATGGCCAGCTTGATGGCTTTTTCTTCAATGCTTTCATTATTGCTGGTATTAAACAAAATCAAGTCTTTGCCCTTGCTTCGAAAATAGCTTTCTACCCCTAATACAATACTGGAGAAAAAATAATCGGTTACATTGGGGATAATGATGCCAACAATATTGGTCTTTCGAAGCCGTAAGCTCCGCGCTGTCCACTCCGGTTCATAATTAAGCTTTTTGGCAGCGGCCTTTACTTTTTCTTTGACCAGATCTGAGACAAACTTTTCATTGTTCAATACCCTGGACACCGTGGGGACTGAAACCCCAGACTCCCTGGCAACATCTTTTAAGGTGACGTTTTTCATAAGATAACGATATTAATAACGTTTTCACTTGCTTTCATATTATCAGCCATTGTTTTTTTGTCAATATGGTAAATGTACATATTTTGCCCATCTATGCCTGAGTGGCTATAAAACAGAAAGTTGTTACTGAATAAAATTATAATATGGTGGACACGATTTATAAAATAGAAATTTTTTCCAATCAACATCATTCTAAAGAAGCGAACGTATTATATGGTATAATTGGATTATTATATAGACAATCTGAAAGAATATGCTTGGAGAAGAAAGAAGACAGTACCTATTAGACACCATCAATAAGACAGGAAGCATTAATGCCAGGCAAATTGCAGAAGCACTCGATGTTTCTGAAGCCACCATCAGAAGAGACCTCAATAAGCTTTGCAAGAAAAACCTGGTCAAAAGAACCTATGGAGGCGCGCTAAAAGTTCTCTCTGTAGGCCAGGAAATGAAGTTTAATGCCCAGAAGGAAAAATATATTGCAGAAAAGAAAAAAATTGGAATGGCTGCAGCGCAATTGCTCAAAGAAAGGGATGTGGTCATCATCGAATCGGGCACGACCGGATATCAGACTGCACTTCATATTCACAATAAAGAAGAACTGACGGTAATCACCAATAGCTGTGAAATTGCCTTGGCTCTGTCAGCCCACCATCCCAGTTTCACCATTATGGTCAGCGGAGGTATTTTAGATACACAAACACACTCACTGGTGGGCCCAATTGCCGATCATGCCTTTTCGAATCTGAATGTTGATAAAGCCTTTATCGGCATTACCGGCCTGGACATTGACAAAGGCATTACTGCGGTCAATCCTATAGAAACTACCACAAAAAAGAATATGATCGGCAGCGCAAAAAAAATTATAGCTCTAGCCGACCATTCCAAGCTGGGCCATATATCCGTCAATGCTGTGGCTGATGTATCTGTCATCGATGTTTTGATCACCGATGAGCGTGCTGACAAAAAATTTGTAAGCCGTTTGAAAAATTTAGGTATCACCGTTATACAGCCAACCTAGCTTTTCCTTTACACAGGGTTCTCCCAATCGTATAGGCCCCTTCTTATTCCTTGTTTGGCTGCCAGGCACTCCTCTTGGTGCCTACAGAACCATCTAGCAAAAACTGCTTCTTTTTTCCAGTTTTACGGACAGAACAACATACATGCCCAGTTTAGTGGTTTAGGGGCAGATCTACCCAACGGCCTTTTTGATCGGAGATGACCGCTGCCTCCATAACCTCCTGAACCTTATATCCAGCATACATATCCGCTTCAGGCTGTTTTTTTTGGGCAATATTGTTTAAGAAATCAAAAGCACTTCCCATATGATACCTGATCCAGCCTATAGAAAATTTTGGCCCGGGGAAAGGAACTGCCGGCTGAGGATACCGCTGTACCGTTTCTATGGCTTTAAACCCTCTTTGGCCCCCAATGGGTGCACCTGCATCCCGCGCATCATAGACCTCCAGGTAGTTTGGCTGCATGCTGTTAAACCTTAGGGCACCCTTTTGGCCATGCACCTCAAACCGTACTTCATCATTGGTACCATTGGCTACTTTGGTTGCTTCCATGGTTCCCGTTGCCCCATTTTCCAGTTCAAAAAGCAATAATGCCAAATCCTCTGTATCAACCTGGCCCATTGTATCCGGTTTACCGGCCAAAGGCCTCTCCTTGGTAAAAATATCCAGCCTGGAAAATACCTTCTTAAAATCTCCCAATAAGAATCTGGTCAAATCAATAATATGGGACCCCAGATCATAAAGAGATCCTCCGCCACAATACTTTTTCTGAATTTTCCAGTAAAGCGGCCGATTGGGATCAGCGTTTCCAGCATGCAGGTAAACAACTCTTGTATTATAGATCCTGCCCAAAAATCCTTCTTCGATGAGCTGCTTTGCCCGCATGATTGCCGGCTGATACCTGTACTCAAAACTTACCTGGGCTATTTGCTGGGGATGCTGCTTTGCTGCCTCTAGAATTTCTTTGGCTTCCTGCAAATCCATGGCCAATGGTTTTTCGCAAACCACATGCTTTCCAGCTTCCAGTGCTTCAATGATGATGTTTTTGTGTAAATAATTGGGCGTACATACTTCAATAATATCGATGTCTTTGCGGTCAATCAGTTCCCTGTAATCTTCTGTAGCAAAAGTAAAGCCGGCCTTCTCAACACCTTCTTTGGCATCTTCAATGGGCACAGAGCAAACGCCTACCATGTTTACCTTTGCCGGCATTGGGTTGTAATAAAAAGGCATATCCAGATAAGAGATGGTATGCACTTTGCCTATAAATCCATACCCGACCATGCCGAGTCCCAAATTTTTCATGTTAAAACCTCCCCAGTTTTAATATCCAAGCTCTTTTTCTACTTCTGTGATTGATGCATCTATAATTTCTAATGCTTTTTGGGCAACTTCCTGTTCCATAATCAGGGCCGGGGACATTCTGAGATTATGCCCAGCAGGAATCCATGCCAACCCTTTGGAAAATGCCTTTTGGTAAATCTTTTGGCCTGCCTGATCAAAAGGTTCCCTGGTTTTTTGATCCTTTATCACTTCCATGCCCAACAGGCACCCTTTGCCTCGAACCTCGCCGATGATTTTGTGATTGTTCTGAATTTCTTTGAGGCTTCTGATCATAAAGTCACCCAGTTTTTCCGCTTTTTCTACAAGGTTTTCCTCTTCGATGACTTCCAATGAAGCCAGACCGGCAGCGGCAGCCATGGGATTACCGCCATAAGAAGTCGATGCAGATATCTTCTCCAGCACTTCGCTGTAATCTTCCCGGATGGCAAAAGCAGTACATGGGAATCCATTGGCCAAACCTTTGCCCAATACCATGATATCCGGGACTACATCATAATGGTCTACACAAAACATTTTTCCTGTACGGGCACAGCAGGTCAATACTTCATCCACAACGAGCAGTATGCCCAGCCTGTCGCACATCTCCCTTATTTTGGGCAAATATTCATCAGGGTAAACCACAGAACCGCCCCATCCTTGAATGGGCTCCAGGACAACACCTGCTACATTGCCCGTACCTTCCATGCGTATCTGTTTTTCAAGTGCATCCACGCAAAATAGGCTGCATTCCGGATACTGCTTATCATAATGGCAGCGGTAACAATGCCCGTTAGGCGCCATATGATGCCCCACTGCCCTGGGCCCCGATGTATAATTGGCAACCTCTGTAAGAGATACCGCGCTCATGGTTTTACCGTGAAAGTCTCCATAAAAGCTGAAAAACTCATGTTTGCCGGTATAAGCCCTTGCTGCACGCATAGCAGCTTCTACGGCTTCTGTTCCGGCACAGTACATTTGTATCCCATTGAGATTTCCTGGGGTCACTGAAGCGAGTTTTTCCAGAAATTGCGCCTTTACCTCCGTGGTATAATCATGGCAGTTCATCAGGTTGGCAGTGTGTTTTTGAATATATTCCACCACTTTGGGATGGCAGTGTCCAAGATTGGTAACGTATATCCCTGAAGAAAAATCGATATAGGTGTTGCCGTCTGCATCGGTTAAAGTGATGCCCCGGCCGCTTTCAAAAGACACCGGAAATAATCTTACCTGTGAAGAATACCCCTTCATATACTTCTCTGCCCGGTCATGCAAGGCTTTCGATTTTGGTCCTGGCGGAGGGACCTTGATATCCGGTATGTTGTCTATATCAACTTTGGCCCAGTTTTTGTCATAGTCCATATGATCCTCCTAAGTCTAGCAATTAGTTACATATTATGCTTAATGTTTACCATTGTTGCACGTTTTAGATTATATAACAGGGTTTATAAAAAATAAAGAACATTATAAAAAGGAGAATGCCAAACCTGTTTCTAAAACGTTCAAGGAATAATCAATTCCATTTTGATCCAAAAGCGGTGCACCAGAAAAACATAACCTGGTTCTCATTTTCAAAGCATCCCAGGCACAAAGTAAAAGCATGGCCTTTCCAGAAACACGCTCTTTTTTAAGCTTGGAATGAACCTGCAGCATATTATGCCGTTTATGAACCCTGACCCAGCCGGTTTTTGAACAGGGTTTTCAATGCAGTCCACTGATTGATCTTCTTATTGGCTTTGGGGATGCGAAGCTATTTACACATAACCGTGTTTTTTTAAAAAATCATACGCTTTTTTTACAGCGGCATCAATTTCACCCAGCGGTTTTTCAGATCCGTCAAATTCAATTTCTACGCTCATGGGGCCAGAGTAATCTTTGAGCAGGCTAAATATTTTTTCAAAGTCCAGATTGCCTTCACCAGGCGCTGGAAAATTCCATTGTTTGAATCCACCGCCCCTTTCCTTAAGATGCACAAAACCCAGATAAGGGAGGGCATTTTCCAGATCATCTTCTGATTTTACCCCACCGTAATACATGACATTGGCCGTATCATAATTCAGCTTGATTTGATCGTGTCCGATTTCTTCAATGATTTTTGCGCCTATGGCGCCATTATTGAGCCATTCCCCATGCATTTCCAGGCAGACGGTGACTCCTTTTTTCTGGGCATAATCTCCAATCTGTCTCATATCCCAATAAAATTTTTGCGCATCCTGGTCCCCTTTTACTTCTCCTGTATCTGTGGTGACATGTTTTGCCCCAAAAACATGAGCCGCATCAATAACCGTTTTAAAATTCTTTACTGCGTTTTCTTTCATTAGCCTGGTGTGTCCTGCAACACAGTGCACTTTCAATTCATATTTTTTACAAAGACGAAGGATATTTTTTGCATCTTCTTCGGTCATCTCCTCCGGATTAGGATCAATATGGGTAAAAAAAGCGGGAGCAGAGGTAAGCTCCACATACTCAAAGCCTGCTTTTGATATCCCCCGCAATGCATCTTTTAGCCCATAATTAGGGTAAGTAGTTGTAACCACGCCTACAATATTTTCCACTTTTTATGCCTTTCTCTTAACATAGTAACCATATTTTAAAAATGCCAGGGGTTCATTTGAATGCGGTGATCATCAGTCTTGGACGATGCCGCTTATCCCCACAGCGAGCAGTATTAATAAGCCCGCAGCTACGTCTCTCCAGAACGGATCAACTCCGGTTAAGACCAGGGCATTGCTTATAAGGCCAAATAGTAGAGCGCCCAAAAATATGCCCAGGGCCGAACCTTTTCCACCATAGAGAGCGACTCCGCCTACAGCTATGGCTGCAAGGGCGGGGAGCGTGTAACCAAAACCTGTGCTGGGATACACCACACCCAGTTGGGATATCAGCACGATTGCACCAATGGCATACATTCCACCAGCTAAGCTAAAAGCCAAAATTTTATAAAGCCTGACCTTTACTCCCCCGAGATAAGCGGCCTTTTCATTGCCTCCTACAGCAAAAAACATCCTTCCAAACTTAGTAAATCTGTAAACAATAAAAGCGCCAATGATTGCTGCCAAGAGCACCAAGGCAGGTGTGGGAATAACCCCCCACAACCTGTCCGCAAAAACCCTGAATCTTCCGCCTAATGAAATATAGGTCCCGCCAGCCAGAAGAAGGGCTATCCCTTCATAAACCACCGACAGAGCCAGAGTGACAATAAAGGAATGCGCTCTTACCCTGGTAGCCACCACCCCGTTAAAAGCCCCTATAGCCACTCCAAGGGCTATTACCGTAATCAAGGTCAGGATTACATTGTATCTGGTAATCATGAGAGCCATTACGATTCCCAGAATAGAGATCAGGGGACCCAGCGTAAGGTCAAAATTCCCAGTGATCAAAACAGTACCCATCCCAACACAGACTATACCTGTAGTTGAAACCCCGAGCACTATATTAAAAAGATTTCTTACAGACAGGAACCGGGGATTTATGATTGAAACGATTACCCCTATTATAATCATGATCCCTATAAGGAAAAAAATCTGGCTCTTAAAAATAGAAGCAAAACTGCCCCGGTCTGAATCAAGTTTCGTATTTGTGCTTTTGTTCATTTTATTCCTCTACCTTTTATTTTACAGTGAATACTTAAGTATATTTTCTTCATTGATGTCTTCACCTTCAAGAATCTTTACCATGTTCCCCCGATGCATGATACCAACCCGGTCACTTATAGCCATAAGCTCCTGGTTATCAGAGCTGACTATAATAAATATCTTGCCAGCCCGCGATAAGTCATTTATCAGGTTATAAATTTCCTCTTTTGCCCCTACATCAATACCCACAGTGGGTTCGTCAAGCAATAAAATTTTTGATTCAGCCAAAAGCCATTTTGCCAAGACCACTTTTTGCTGATTTCCTCCGCTTAGATATTTGACGATCTGTCTAACCGAAGGCACAGCAATATTCAAATTTTCTTTCATTTGCCTTGCTTCATTTCTTTCTTTGTTCAACCTGAGGAAAAAATCCCTGCTTTTTACCAGGTCAACCAGGCTGATATTCTTATAAACAGGCATGTTCATCATCAGCCCATCTGTTTTTTTGTCTTCTGTCAGCAGCCCTATGCCGTTCTTTATGGCGTCTACCGGGGTTTTGGGCGTAATATCCTTGCCCTCATAGATAAGTTGGCCTGTCTTTTTGCGGCAAGCGCCAAACATCATTTGCAGCAGTTCGGTACGGCCTGATCCAATGAGCCCGGCAAGGCCAAAAACTTCCCCTTCCCTTAGATTAAAAGACACATCCCTTACCACATCGTCAAAAGAATATCTTTTTACTTCAAGCTTCATGCCTTTTGCAAATGATTTTGATTTTTTTTCATATCCTTTGGCTTTGGTGCCTATCATGCCTGCTATCAGGCTCTCTTCATCAATTTCTTCTACATTCTGGGTGGATATCTTTTTTCCATCCCGCAAGATGGTAACCCTGTCTTTTAGCTTAAATATTTCATCCAGGTTATGGGATATATAAATAATCCCCACACCCTTTTGTTTAATGGTTTTCATTATATTAAACAATTTGTCTTCCACTTTCCGGTCAAGAGATGCGGTTGGCTCATCAAATATAAGGATTTTTACTTCCTGTGAGAATGCCCTGGCTATACACAGTATTTTTCTCTCCACGGGAGATAAGGTGGCTACCATTCTTCTTGGGTTTATAGATACATCAAGAAAATCTAAAATCTTTTTTGTTGATTCAATGCATTGTTTTAGTGAGTAAAATCCTGCACGGTTTGTTTTAAGGTTATCGATAAATACATTTTCAGCGACTGTCATCCCCTCAATAAGCTGATCCACCTGGTGTATGGTGCCAATGCCCAGGTTTAGGGATTCTGCTGGGGTAAGGTAATCAAATTTTTTTCCAAAAATCTCCATTTTTCCCCTGTTGGCTCTAACCGAGCCTGCCAAAATCTCTATCAATGTAGATTTGCCTGCTCCGTTTTTGCCTACCAGGGAATGAACTTCCCCCTCATAAAGATCGAAGTCTACACTGTCTAGGGCAACGACTCCGGGATAGGCTTTGCTGATTCCGGTCATGGACAATATTTTCTTTTTCCCAAGCTGTTCCAAATTGATTTGTCCCCCTGTTTTTTAAAATAATCAAGGATAGCAGCGCAGGGGCTTTATGCCCCTGCGCCATTATATCAGTTATTCTATTATCATTTCACCAGTCAAAGCATAGTGTTCAGCTATAGGAATCCAGGTTTCATCAACTTCCCAGGGAATGATTTCTTCTTCATAATCTTCAGCACTTAACCACTGGAAAGGAAGCCGTACTTCTTGTTCAAACGGCTCAATACCCTGCAGATAGTTTAATGTGATGGAGCCCGTAATCAGAGCCAGCAGCCCTGGTGACTGTCCTATTGCATACTCCAAGTTTCCAGCTTCAAAATTGGCAACATCCATAGGCCCGGCATTTACGCTGATGACTACAACTTCGTCAAGCATGCCTTCGGTCCTTAAGGCCTCTATGGCACCTTCTGCAGCTTCCTGTGCGCAAGCCACCACTACATCAAACTCTACACCTGCTGCTATGGTATCTCTCATCAGCCTTATGGTTTCATCGGTCGCATATGAGGTATATTCTGTTGCCACCAGCTCATAGGCGCCAGTTTGCTCGGCAACATCCTTAAGGGCATCGTCTTGGTCCTCCGTAGGGGCAAAACCAGGGATGCCTGCCATATGGATCACTTTGGTCCCCAGCTCAAGCTCAGCAATCTTATTGCCGGCCAATTCACCCATGTCATAATAATCAAA